>JABURS010000033.1 GCA_014762505.1 Chromatiales bacterium
TCAAGCAGGCAAGTGATTCTACTTTTGGGTTGTCTACTTGACGGGGAAGCTTACGTTGCTGGAGAGTGGATGAAAATTGTATATCGCTACTCTTAATCAAAAGACAGCAAAAAAACATAGATGACTAAGAGCGTAGTTTAATCAAGAAATACAGTTCATATTTAGTGAACAAAAAGTATCAAGAGCCAACAAAAGGGAGAAAGAAATTGGCATTGCCATGGCGCGTTTCTAACAATGCGGCTCAACAGGGACGCGCAAAAATCCGCGCGCACCACGGCTCGGACGTTAGCCATAACAAAAAAGCACGCCGAACGGCGTGCTTTTTTGTTGCGCAGAAACCGATCCCGGATCATACCGTCTCGGGCTTGAACGCCACCACGGGATCGACATCTGCCTCGTAGTCGATGCCTTCGATGCCGAAGCCGAAGAGTTTCAGGAACTCGTCCTTGTAGCCCTGGTAGTCCGTGAGCTCGAACAGGTTCTCGGTGGTGACCTTGGGCCAGGTCTCCTTTACGGTGTTCTGCACCTCGTCGCGCAGTTCCCAGTCGTCCATGCGGATGCGCTGGGCGTCGTCCAGTTCGGGGCCGCCGTCCCGGTACAGCTGGGTGCGGAACATGCGGTCGATCTGTTCCAGGCAGCCTTCATGGGTGCCCAGTTCCTTCATCACCTTGAAGCTCATGGCGATGTAGAGCGGCATGACGGGGATCGCGGCCGAGGCCTGGGTGACCACGCTCTTGAGCACGGCGACGTTGGCGCTGCCGCCCAGGTCGGCGAGCTGCCCGCGGAGTGCGGCGGCGGCGCGGTCCATGTCTTCCTTGGCCTTGCCCAGCGCACCGTGCCAGTAGATCGGCCAGGTGATGTCGGTGCCGATATAGCTGTAGGAGACGGTCTTCACGCCTTCGGCCAGCACGCCGGCCTCCTTCAGGGCGCTGATCCACAGTTCCCAGTCCTCGCCGCCCATCACCTTGACGGTGTTGGCGATCTCTTCTTCCGTGGCCGGCTCGACCTCGGTATCGATGATCTCGTCCTTGCTGGTATCGACGGCGCGGGCGCGGTAGGTCTCGCCGATGGGCTTGAGCACGGAGCGCACCACTTCGCCGGTGTCCGGCAGCTTGCGCACCGGGGAGGCGAGCGAGTAGACCACCAGGTCCACCTCGCCGAGGTCCTGCTTGATCATCTCGATCACCTTGGCGCGGACTTCGTTGGAGAAGGCGTCGCCGTTGACGCTCCTGGCATACAGCCCGGCCTCGTGCGCGGCCTTCTCGAAGGCGGCTGAGTTGTACCAGCCGGCCGAGCCCGGCTTCTTTTCCGTGGCGGGCTTTTCCAGGAACACGCCGAGCGTGGCGGCGCCGGCACCGAAGGCGGCGGTGATACGCGAGGACAGGCCGTAGCCGGTGGAGGCGCCGATCACGAGCACCTTCTTCGGGCCGTTCGCGATGGGGCCGCCGGCCTTCACCTTGTCGATCTGCTCGCGGACGTTGGCCGCGCAGCCGGTCGGGTGGGTGGTGGTGCAGATGAATCCACGGGTCTTGGGCTGGATGATCACGAATCTGGTTCCTTATGGACTTTATGTTGCCGGATCGCCGCCCCGGCGATCTGTTCCGCCCGGGGCGACAGTCACAAAACGGGTGTGTATGTTACCGGTGAACGGGGTTCAGGGGTAAATCGGATCCGTGCATTAAACCAATCTTCCGCACGGGTCACAAACCCGGGGGCATGCCTGGCGGCCAGCCAGGCCGGCTGGTGCCGTGTGGCGCCAGCCGGGGCAGGGCCGCTTCGGGCTGGGCCGCCCATTGGCACCGGTTTGTCTCGCACTGCGGCTCGTGTTAATAACTGGCATGGATTTCACCGAGAGACCCTGTTCATGGACGAAATGATCCTTCTGCGCCGCAAGCCCCCCTTTGGTCTGGTCGTTCTGTTCATCGCGCTGTCCGTTTTTCTGCTCTCCGGCTGTGACTTTTTCACCGATGCCGCGACACGCATTGCCTACGATATCGAGTCGGCGACCAGGGAACTGAGAGACGAGGGTGATCGATATACCCTGTATCATGCGGTGCCTTCCCGGCGCGGCGAATGTGACGGACCGTACAAGGTCCAGTTCGACAAGGCGGGCGCCCTGATCGTCTGGTGCCGGGATGAAACGGGCGAGGTGGTTGCCAGTCCCGGCACCAGTTACCACCGACGCTTCGTCCACACCCCCGAGACGTACATCCTGGACAAGGCGGCCGGCGAGACACTGGTCATCGAGCTGGAAAAGCGGGACGGCAGGGCGGTGATCGTCGATGTGCGCTGATCCTGTCTGTTCGGGTTTCCACACACGGGCTGGTCTGCCTGACCTGATCGATATGCCTCGCTACCTGTAACGATGAATCCCGCCAAGGTCGACCGCAACCGCACCCGTGTACTCACCGACCTGCCGAACATCGGCCCGGTGATGGCGCGTCATCTCGAATCGATCGGCATCCGCTCGCCGGACGACCTGGTCGGTGCCGATGCCTTCGAGCTCTATCAGCACCTGTGTCGCACGACGGGAAGCGGCCAGGACCCCTGCGTGTTGGATGTGCTGATCTCGGTTGTCCGGTTCATGGCAGGTGAGGCACCCAGGCCGTGGTGGGACTATACCGAGGAGCGCAAGCGGCGATATGGACAGGCTGGTGTGCAACAGGGACGAAGCACCTGAAGCCCCTGCCATCCCATGCAAGATTTTCCAGGTAAGCGATTCGTCGCCTGAAACCGGGTGCGGCGTCGAAGGCCGGATGTTTCTGCACCAGCAGCGCCGTCCGTATCTTCTCATGCGGTCGGTCAGTGCGATGTGACCGCTCTTCCGGAATTCCGGTTTTTCCCCCTTGGCCTGACGTCCCGCTCGTGTATCCTCGTGGCAGAGGGTGCAGGCCGTCAGCTTGGTCTGTGTGCAGTCCCATGAGTTTGTTCACCACTCGTTCCCGGCAGGGCATATGCGCCCACCGCGGAGGTCATGTGTCGATAGTCCGTACATTCAGCTTGCTGCTCCTCCTGCTGGCCGTCCCGCTGGCCGGGCCGGTGTGGGCCAGTGGTCCGGCGGCCCTGGAGGCGCAGCGCGCGCTGTTCCAGGCGACGGAGGAGGCGCTGGCGCAGGGGGATCGCGATGCCTTCGAGGAGGGGCTGGCCGGGCTGGCCGATTATCCGCTGTATGGCTACCTGCTGGCGGCGGACCTGGAGTCGCGGCTCGGGCAGGCCAGCGCCCGCGAGGTGCGCGTGTTTCTCGAGCATCACGGGCACACACCGCATGGTGAGCGGCTGCGTGATGCCTGGCTGACCCACCTGGCGGACGAGCGGCGCTGGGCCGACCTGGCGCGGGACTTCACGCCCCGCCGGGCCTCCACCACGCTGATCTGCCGCCACCGGCAGGCCCTGCTGGCGCTGGAGCGTACCGACGAGGCGCTGGCGGACATGGGGCGGATCTGGCTGACGGGTGATTCGCTGCCCGATGCCTGCAACCCGGTGCTGGATGCCTGGCGCGAGGCCGGTGGCCTGACGCCCGAACTGGCCTGGCAGCGCCTGGGGCTGGCCCTGGCGGCGGGTGCACCGAGCCGGGCCCGCTACATCGCGCGTTACCTGCCCGAGGACGAGCAGGCCTGGGCGCAGCGCTGGCTGGCGCTGTATCGCGACCCCGGCGAGGTGGCAACGGCCGGCTTCGACGCGACCGATCATCCCCGGGCGAGCGAGATGCTGACCCAGGCCTGGCTGCGCCTGGCGCGGCAGGACCCGCAGGCGACGCTGCCGCTGTGGCGGCAGCAGGGCATGAGGCAGCAACTGTCCGAGGACCGGGTGCTGGCGGTGGAACAGGCCCTGGCCCTGCGCCTGGTGTTGCGCACCGGGGCCGGGAGCCTGGCACACCTGAAGACCCTGCCGGCGGCGGTGTTCGATGAGACGTTGCGCGAATGGCACGTGCGGGCCGCCCTGGCCGCCGGTGACTGGCAGACGGTGCTCACGGCGATCGAGGCCATGGCCCCGGCGCAGCGCGAGGCGGACGGCTGGCGCTACTGGCAGGCGCGTGCCCTGGCGGCACTGGGGCGCGAGGACGAGGCGCGCGGGCTGTATGTCGCCCTGGCGGGGGAGCGTAATTTCTACGGCTTTCTCGCCGCCGACCGTGCCGGGCTGCCGTACCGGCTGGGCTACCGGCCCCTGATCGCCTCGCCCGAACGGGTGCAGGCGCTGGCGGCGCGCCCGGCCCTGCAGCGGGCCCGCGAGTGGCTGGCCCTGGGCCGGTATATCGAGGCCCGCCGGGAGTGGGAGCGTACCCTGGCCGGGCTGGATACCGAGGACATGAAGGCCGCCTCCGTGCTGGCGCACGACTGGGGCTGGCACGACCGCGCCATCTTCGCCGCCGCCCGCGCCGGCGAGTTCGACGACGTGGAACTGCGCTTCCCGCTGGCCCATGTGCGCCTGATGATGGAACAGGCCGCCCGCCAGGGCATCAACCCCGCCTGGGCCATGGCCGTGGCCCGCCAGGAGAGCGCCTTCATGGCGGATGCCCGTTCCCATGCCGGGGCGCTGGGGCTGATGCAGGTGATGCCCGCCACCGGGCGCAACATGGCCAGGCACGTGAACCTGCGCCTGAGTCACGCCTTCGACCTGCTCGACCCCGCGGTGAACGTGCCCATCGGCGCCTATTACCTGCGCCGCAACCTCGACCGCTTCGGTGGCCATCCCATCCTCTCCACGGCAGCCTACAACGCCGGGGCGCATCGCGTGAGCGAGTGGCTGCCGCAGACGGGCGCGATGGATGCCGACGTCTGGGCCGAGCTGATCCCCTATCACGAGACCCGCAAGTACGTGCGGCGCGTGCTGGCCTACCAGGTGATCTACGAGTCCCGCCTGGGGCTCGACCCCACGCGCCTGAGCAGCCTGCTGCCACCGGTGACCGCGGCCTCCGACCTTGAGGCCTCGCGCGTGGCGCACAACGAGCAATGGGACAGCGAGACCGGCGAGCTGTCCGTCTACACGCAGGTCTGCGAGGCGCCCGGGCGCGAGGAGCAGCCCTGTTCCTGAAGCTTGTGTGGACGGGATAGCCATCCCGTCGTTCGCCACCACCCCTGTCTGATGACAGGCGGGCCACACCCCGCGCCATCCCATGCTGGCAATGCCCTGCGGGCTGGGTTACTTTCACCCTGGTAATCAAAACAACGATTAAATGTTGCCGGAGCCCCGCATCCGACACCGCATGCCCAAACGCAAAGCACTACGCCAGCTCAAGCTCGCCTGGGTCGTCCTGTCCCTGGGGGTGTTGCTCACCCTGTATCTCGCCTACGAGGTCAAGCACGAGTCCGAGGAAGACGCGGTCTCCCATTTCGCCTTCGCCACCGACCAGGTCACGATCAAGATCGAGGAACGGCTGGCCACCTATGCCATGGCCCTGCGCGGGGCAGCGGGCATGTTCAATGCCTCGGACGAGGTCACCCGTGACGAGTGGCGCGTCTATACCGAGAAGCTGCGGGTGTCCGATACGGTGGTGGGCGTGCAGGGGATCGGCTTTTCGGAGCTGATCGCCCCCGAGGCGCTGGAGGCGCATGTCGCCCGGGTGCGGGCCGAGGGCTTTCCGGAGTACCGCGTGTTCCCGCCCGGTCCGCGCGAGGTCTATTCGGCCATCGTCTACCTCGAGCCCTTCGACGCACGCAACCAGGCGGCCTTCGGCTACGACATGTTCTCCGAGCCCGTGCGCCGGGCAGCCATGGAACAGGCGCGCGATACCGGGCGGGCGGCGCTGACCGGCAGGGTATTGCTCAAGCAGGAGATCGACGCCGACGTGCAGGCCGGCACGCTGATGTACGTGCCGGTCTATCGTGACGAGGCCCGGGTCGACACCCTGGCCGAGCGCCGCAAGCACCTGATCGGCTGGGCCTACAGTCCGTACCGCATGGGCGACCTGATGGGCGGCATCCTCGGGGACTGGGAGCTGCTGGAAGGCGAGGCGGTGGGGCTGAGCATCTACGACGGCTGGAATGCATCGCCCGAGGCCCTGCTGTTTCGCAATCACGATGGCGGGATCGACGAGCAGCCGAGCCTGTTCCAGCAGACCCGGGTGATCGACTTCAACGGCCGGGAATGGCTGCTGGTATTCGATCACCTGCGGCCTGCCACGGGTGTGGATTACACCGGGGTCTGGTCCACCCTGGGCAGTGGCCTGGCGCTCAGCAGCCTGCTGTTCGGGCTGATCCTCTCCCTTTCCAATACCCAGGCGCGTGCCGTCGCGATTGCCAATCAGCTCACCGAGACGCTCAAGCAGCGCGAGGCGGAGCTGCGCGCGAGTGAGTTCCGCTGGCGTTTCGCCATCGACGGGTCGGGCGACGGACTGTGGGACTGGGACCTGACGGATAACACCGTATTCTATTCCGCGCGCTGGAAGACGATTCTTGGTTACGCCGAGGACGAGATCGGCGATGGGCTGGATGAATGGAAAAGCCGCGTGCATCCCGACGATCTGGATGCCGCCCAGGCCAACATCCAGGCCTGCCTGGATGACCGGACGCCGTTCTACACCAGCGAACATCGACTCCGGTGCAAGGACGGCAGCTGGAAGTGGATGCTGGATCGTGGTGTGGTGGTGAGTCGCGATGCCGATGGTCGGCCATTGCGCATGCTGGGGATCAATTCGGATATCTCGGAGCGCAAGGCGCTGGAACGCTCGCGGGAGGAACTGCTCACGCGCCTGCAGACCATCGCCAGCCGCGTGCCCGGCATGGTGTACGCATACCGGCTCTATCCGGACGGACGCGCCTGTTTCCCCTATGCCAGCGAGGCCATCCGCAAGATCTATCGCGTCAGTCCGGAATCGGTGCAGGAGGATGCCTCGGCTGTGCTCGATATCCTGCATCCGGAGGACAGGGCGGGGGTGCTGGCCTCGATCGAGGAATCGGCCCGTAGCCTCACAGCGTGGCGGCAAGAATACCGCGTGCGTTTCAAGGATGGCACCGAGCGCTGGCTGTCCGGCGATGCACTGCCGCACCGGGAACCGGATGGCTCGGTCACCTGGTACGGCTTCATCAGTGACGTCACTGAACGCAAACAGGATGAGCTGTTGCTGCGCCGTGCACTCACCGACACACGGCGTTTCCGCGAGGCGATGGATCACCTCTCGTCCTTTGTCTACATGAAGGACGATGCCGGCCGTTACCTCTACGCCAACCGCGCCACCCTGGAGCTCTTCGGCTGCACCAGCGAGACCCTGCCGGGCAGCCACGACAGGGACTTCTTCCCGCCGGCCACGGTGCACCGGCTGCGGCAGATCGATGCACGCGTGTTCACCGGCGAGCGCACCACCGAGGAGATCGAGGTGGTGGATGTCGATGGGCAGCGGCGTGTGTATCTGGAGATCAAGAGTCCCATCTACGACGAAACGGACGACAAGACCATCGTCGGGCTGCTGGGCATCTCCACCGACATCACGCCGATGAAGGAGCACGAGCAGCAGCTGGAGCACATCGCCCACTACGATGCGCTCACCAACCTGCCCAACCGCGTGCTGCTGGCCGACCGCCTGCAGCAGGCCATGGCCCAGGCGCAGCGCCGGGCACAGCATCTCGCAGTGGTCTATCTCGACCTGGATGGATTCAAGGCCATCAACGACCGGCATGGACATGCCACCGGCGACCGGGTGCTGATGGAGGTGGCGCGGCAGATGAAGGGCGTGCTGCGTGAGGGGGATACGCTCTCGCGGCTGGGCGGTGACGAATTCGTCGCCGTGCTGCCCGATCTGGATGACGTGGCCGCGAGCTCACCGATGCTGCAGCGCCTGCTCGATGCCGCCTCCCGGCCGGTGGTGATCGATGGCCTCTCGCTGGGCGTGACGGCAAGTCTGGGTGTGACCAGTTACCCGCAGGTCGAGCCGATCGAGGCCGATCAGCTGCTGCGCCAGGCGGACCAGGCCATGTACCAGGCCAAGCTCGCCGGCAAGGGGCGTTACCACATCTTCGATGCCGATCTCGATCGCAGTGTGCGCACGCATCACGAAAGCCTGGACCGCATTCGCAGCGGCCTGCGGGCCGGCGAGTTCGTGCTTTACTACCAGCCGAAGGTCAACATGCGTACCGGCGAGGTGATCGGTGCCGAGTCGTTGATCCGCTGGCAGCATCCGGAGCGTGGACTCCTGCCGCCGGCGAGTTTCCTCCCCGTCCTGGAGGACGACCCGCTGGCCGTCGAGATGGGCGACTGGGTGATCGACACGGCGCTTTCCCAGATGGCGCGCTGGCAGGCCGATGGCCTGAAGATGCCGCTGAGCGTGAACATCGGCGCCCGTCAGCTGCGCGAGGGCAACTTCGTCGAGCGCCTGAAGACGCAGCTGGCTAGATACCCGCAGATCGATCCCGCCGCGCTGGAGCTGGAGGTGCTGGAGACCAGTGCCCTGGGCGAGCTTGCCCACGTCTCGCGCCTGCTGTCCGAGTGCCGCGCGCTGGGCGTGGCGGTGTCGCTGGATGACTTCGGTATCGGTTATTCCTCGCTCACCTATCTCAAGCAGCTGCCGGCCGGCATCGTGAAGGTCGATCGCAGTTTCGTCAGCGACATCCTCGATGACCCGGACGACCTCGCCATACTCGACGGCGTGATGGGTCTGGCCGGTGCGTTCGGCCGCCAGGTGATCGCCGAGGGGGTGGAGACGGTGGCGCATGGCGACATGCTGTTGCGCATCGGCTGCGAACTGGCGCAGGGCTATGGCATCGCCCGGCCCATGCCGGCCGAGCAGCTGCCGGCCTGGCAGGCCGCCTGGCAGCCTGAGCCGCACTGGCCGGCACTGGAACCCCTCAGTCGCGAGCGCATGCCGCTGCTCTATGCCGGTGTCGAACACCGTGCCTGGGTGCAGCAGCTCGCCAGCGCACTCACCGCCGGGCTCACGGCGCGTCCGCCGCTGGATGAGCATCTCTGCCGCTTCGGTGCCTGGCTGGAACGTTCCGGGCAGCAGGGCGAGCCGTCCTTCCGCAAGCTGATGCAGCTGCATCACCAGGTGCATGTGCTGGCAGCCGAGCTGTGTGCCCTGCACGATGTCGGCAAGACGGGCAGGGCAGTGGAGCGGCTGCAGGAGGTCTATGCCCTACGCGATCAGCTACTGGCCGTTCTGGAGGCGCAGCTCGCCGCGGGCGATGCGGCATGACGCCCGGGGTGGAACAGGCGCGGGCCGCGGGCATCAGCCATCAGATACACAGCTATGCCCACGATCCCGCCAGCGCCGCCTACGGCCTGGAGGCGGCAGAAAAGCTCGGGTTGCCGCCGGCACGGGTATTCAAGACCCTGGTCGTCGAACTCGATACCCGCCGGCTCGTCGTGGCGGTGATCCCCGTCGCCTGTTCGCTCGACATGAAGCGCCTGGCAAGGGCGGCGGGGGCGAAGAAGGCGGCCATGGCGGACAAGGCGGAGGTCATGCGCAGCACCGGCTATGTGCTGGGCGGCGTCAGTCCGCTGGGGCAGAAGAAACGCCTGCCGACCTACGTCGATGCATCGGCCGGCGGTTTCGATACCATCTATGTCAGTGCCGGTCGCCGTGGCCTGGAGATCGAACTGGCGGCCGATGACCTGTGTGCACTGACGGGCGCCGACTATGCCGAAATCTGCGCCGGATAACGCGAGGTAAGGAATGAGCGAAACGGATGCCGAGAGCACGGTCTACCGGACCCTGCTGGAATCCACCCGGGCGATTCCCTGGAAGATCGACTGGGAGACGATGCAGTTTGCCTATATCGGTCCGCAGATCGAGCAACTGCTCGGCTGGCCACCGGACAGCTGGGTGAGCGTGAACGACTGGGCCGAACGCATGCACCCGGACGACCGGGACGAGGTGGTGAACTTCTGCGTCTCGCAATCGAAGAACGGTACCGATCACGAGGCCGACTACCGCGCGCTGACCAAGGACGGCCGCTACGTGTGGATACGCGACGTGGTGCACGTGGTGCGCCGGGACGATGGCGAGGTGGATTGCCTCGTGGGCTTCATGTTCGACATCAGCGAGCGCAAGCAGACCGAGGAGAGACTCGCGGCCCTGCAAAAGGAGCTGGAGGATCTGTCCTTCAAGGACGGCCTCACCGGGGTGGCGAACCGCCGCCGCTTCGACGCACTCATGGAGCTGGAATGGGAGCAGGCACGACGCCATCACCAGCCGCTCTCGCTGATCATCCTCGACATCGATTTCTTCAAGGAATACAACGATCATTATGGGCACATCCAGGGTGACGAATGCCTGCGCCGGGTCGGCCAGGCTCTGCGGGCGGCGGCCACCCGTGCCCGCGACCTGGTGGCACGCTACGGCGGCGAGGAGTTCGTACTGGTGCTGCCCGAGACGGATGCCCAGTCCGCCCGAAAGGTGGCCGAGCGCTGCCGGACCCAGATCTTCAAGTTACAGATTCCCCACGAGAAATCAGAGGCCTGCCCGGTGCTTTCCGTGAGCATGGGCGTGGGGACGATCATCCCGGGTGCCGGTGATGACCCGGTCGCCTTCATCCACTCGGTCGATGAGAGATTGTACCGCGCCAAGCAGGGCGGCCGGGATGCCGTGGTGGCCGGAGAGTGATCCGGGCGGTCATCGCAAGTCGCGATGCCCATGCCGGGCCTGGCTCCCACAATGCCGGTGTTTGGTGCGGAAATGTAGGAGGCCAGCCCTCTGGCCGATGGGGATTTGGCACCGAGGCTGATCGCCGAGAGGGCTCGGCTCCTACAATCGCCGAGGGCGCTCGGCTTCGAGCCCCCCCCCGTCTCTCTCTGTGCCCTCTGTGGCATGAAACCATAGGGCGGGCCACGCCCGCCGTGTCTTGACTTGCGACGTCAGCCAACGCAGCTTCGTAGGAGCGCCGCAAGGCGCGATAGGGGGTTGCACGATGTCAGGCCTGGGCATCGCGCTATAAAGGCATTTCAGCCACAGAGGTCACAGAGATCACAGAGGCGAACCGGTCATGTTCTTCTCTGTGCACTCTGTGACCTCTGTGGCGAGCAGACTTTCACTCCTCACTCCTCACTCCTCACTCCTCACTCCTCACGACACTCCTGGGTGGCTTGCAACGGTCACCTGCAACTTCAGTCAACCATCCAGCCTGCACGCTGCTGCTTCGTAGGAGCGCTGCAAGGCGCGAGAGGGATGACACTGCCCCGGCCCCATGGGCATCGCGGTTTCCGTCGCGCCTACAGTGATTCCAATCAGTCCTGCCTCCGCGGGATGGAGGACACGAGGTCGACGACGTGGGTGGCGCCGTCGCGGATCTCGGCGACCAGGGCCTCGACGGAGGTGACCTGTTCCTGTCCCTTTTCGGCCACGTCGCGGACGTTCGCGATGCGGGTGGCGATCTCGCTGGTGTATTCCAGGTTGCCGTGCAGGACGCGCGCGATCTCGGCGGTGGCGGTGCTGGTGCTGGCCGCGAGCTTGCGTACCTCGTCGGCGACCACGGCGAAGCCGCGGCCCTGTTCGCCGGCGCGGGCGGCCTCGATGGCGGCGTTGAGGGCCAGCAGGTTGGTCTGGTCGGCCACGTTGCTGATGGTGGCGACGATGCTCTCGATATTGCGGGATTCGCTGGTGAGTCTGTCGATCACTTCCTTGGTCTCGGCGATGTGCGCGCGGATCTGTTCCGAGGTCTCCACCGAGGCGCGCAGCGAGCTGGCGCCGCGCCGGGCGTTGTCCGCCGTCTGCTGGGCCATGGAGTAGGCCACGGCAGCCGCATCCTGGGTCTTGTTGGCCGCCTGCACGCGCTCGGTGATGTCGCTGGCGAACTTGATCACCTTCGTGGTGCGTCCTTCCGCGTCGAGGATCGGGTTGTAACTGGCCTCCAGCCAGATCTCGCGGCCATCCGAGTCGAAGCGGCGGAAGGTGCCCGTCATGAACTGCCCCTCGGCCAGCCGTTCCCAGAAGCCCGGGTTCTCGCGATAGAAGGCATCGTCGCAGAACATCCGGTGATGCTGGCCGCGGATCTCGTCCAGGCGGTAGCCCACGGTCTCGAGGAAGTTGCGGTTGGCGTCCAGGATCTCGCCCGCAGGGGTGAAGCTGATCACCGCCATGGAACGGTCCAGCGCGTCGAACACCGCCTGCTGGTCCTGCAGCTGTTCGTGTCTCTCGGTGATGTCCGCGGCGATCTTCACCACCCGGGTCACCCGGCCCTGTGCATCGCGCACCGGGAAGTAGGTCGCCTCCAGCCACAGGCGGCTGCCGTCGGCCCGGCGTCGCGGGAAGGTGCCGGCATGCGATTCGCCGCGCGCCAGCCGCTTCCAGAACTCCCGGTACTCGGCCGAGCCTGCATGGCCTGGATCGCAGAACAGGCGGTGATGTGCCCCCCGCAGCTGTTCGCGTGTATGGCCCACCGCGTCGAGGAAGTGCTGGTTGGCATCGATGATCTCGCCCTGCGGTGTGAACTCGATATAGGCCACCGAGTCCTTGATGGCGTCGAAGACGGCATTGGCGTCGGCCAGGGCCTCCTGGAAGGCGGCCAGTTCGCTGTGCAGGCGCTTGTTGAAGATCATCGTCGGTCCTCGCTGTCGGGTGGCGGCCTGTGGTGAGGGGCAGGCAGATGTACTGTATAATAGTTGTACAGTACTTGTACAGTGGGTTGACGAGATGAGGATTTAATGAAAAAGCCGCCACGGCGTTTGCCGGGCGGCGATTGTTTTCTTATACAGTATGTACAGATATGGGCTGTGTTGACGTGTCAATGCGCCTGGAGACCCGCTTGCCGGGCGGGGCCTTACCAGGTCATGCGGTAGCTTGCGCTGAGGGCGTGACGGTTGTCGGAGCCAGCGATCTCGCCGACATATCCCAGGCGCAGCAGGCGCTGATCATCCAGCGCGGTGTGCAGGCCTAGGCCGAGCTGCATGCGGTTGCGGTCCAGGTCGGGCCCGTCGACGGTGAAGATGGTGGTGGCACCCTCGAAGCCGGCGGTGAGGCTGGCTCCTCGATTCTGGAACTCGTGGGCCCAGGCCGCCTCCAGGTCCCAGTCGAATTCGCGACCAGCAGTGGTGGTGTAGCGGGTCTGTACGCGTACCCCGAGGCGGGAGCGCAGTGAGGCCTCGGTCTCGCCGTCCACCACCAGGTTGGCGCTGCCGGCGCCGTCCTCGCTAAAGCCGTCGCGTTTCAGGTAGGCATAAGCCAGGCCGGCAAAGGGCGTGATGCGGTCGGTCGCACTGGTGTAGGTGGTGTGACCGACTTCGGTGCTCAGGCTGAGGCCGTAGGCATCGTAGTCGGCGCTGGCCAGGCGGTCGAAGCCGCCAACCGTGACGCGCCGGCTGCTCTCGCTGCGGTGATAGCTGCTGCCGATGCTGGCGTCCAGGTATTGGGTGTCGGTGAGCCAGCGGCCGTAAAGGGCCAGGTCCAGGCTGTCGGTACGCAGGTCGCCGTCGTCCGGGTCGGCGTCGGTGCGGGTGTAGCCCAGGGCCGCGCCCACCAGGCGACGGGCATCCAGCCAGCGGTCGGCACCGCCGAATACGCTGTAATGGTGGTAGTCGAATCCGGCGGCATTGGTGGTGTCGTCGATCCTGCCTACACCGGCCTGCGGGGTGATCCACAGGCCGCTGCCGTCGGCCTCCCCCAGGCTCACGACTGCAGGTCCGGCCATGGCCAGCTGCAGCGCGCCCAGGTCACCGCCAAAGGCAAGCTGCACGGGGGCGGCGGTGCCGGCCTGGCTGCGCACGCCCGGCTGCGCGGCCAGCAGGTGGCTGCGGCGGGACAGGTGATTGAGGAACTGCTGGCTGCTGGCCAGCAGTAGGGCGTGGCCCCCGGCGTGCTGGATGCCGGAGAGGCTGTCATAGGCGCGGCGGGCACCGGCCGGGCTCAGGGTGTTGAGGTTGTCTAGTAGCAACTGCTGGCCGGCGTCCGGTCCACTCGCCTGGATCTGCTGTATGCCCTGCGCGACCGCGCGCTGGTTCGGGGTCTGGGCCACACTGTCGTAGCGGATGTCGTTGCGGGTCAGGCGCAGGTAGACGCTGTTCGCAGCGTAACGCAGGCTTGGATCGAGAAAGGCAAGGTTGCTGCTCACCGAGTCGAAGTGACCGGTCAGACTACCGGCGGTGAGGATGGTGTAGTCGGTGCTGGGTGCATAGCTGCCATTTTCTGCCAGCACCTGCACGGTACCGCCGGTGAGCAGGGCGTTACCCAAGACCATGAGCCGGTCGCTGTTGCCCGCTGCATCCACTTCCACCGCGTAGGTGCCGCCAGCACTGAAATCCACGCTGCTGACGGTGAGGACGCCAATGGAATTGCCGGGGGCAAGGGTGCCGCCGTTGAGGATCACGCCATCCACGGTGCCCCTGCCACCAAGGGTGCCGCCGCTGTTGACCGTGGTGGTACTGGCGGTCAGTCTGCCATCGACGTTGAGAATGCCGGCATTGACGGTGGTGTTGCCGGTGTAGCCATTGGTGCCGGTGAGGGTGAGACTGCCGCTACCGGTCTTGGTGAGGCCGCCACTGCCGGTCATCTCCCCGGTGTAGTGGCCGTTGGTGCCCTGATTAAAGACCACGCTGGCATTGTTAAGGATGTCGCCCTGCAGGCTGTGGCTGTCGCCCTGCAGCGTGCCGTTGCTGACGGTGGTGCCGCCGGTGTAGGTGTTGATGCCGGTGAGGATGGTAGTGCCGCTGCCGATGTGCTCGACGGCGAGTTGGCCACCCTCCGCATCATCCATGGGGACAGCGAAGATGTAACTGGTCTCGTTGTGGTTGAAGCTGACGATACCTTGCCCGACGCCGGACGCGTAGATTCTCTCGGTCGTGATGCTGCCGGCGGCGCTACCATCGCCGATGTTGATACGCGAATCCGGATAGAGGTACAGGAAGTAGTCAGGACCAGTTGCAACATGCCCGCCGTTTGCTACTGTGAGTTCACCGGGACTGCTACCACCCACATAGATGGTGCTGGTGCTGGTTAGCGTGGATCCGGTGCCGGTGATGGTGGCGCGGCTGACATCAATCCAGCTGTCATCTTCTATATAAACCACTCCCGCGGTCACCTCGCCGCCGTTTTGCACGATAAAATCGGTGCCGCTACCCATGTATATGGGGGAGAGGGCCAAGCTGTCTGGCAGCAAGGTACCACCATCCACGATGAGGGTGCCTTGGTTGAGCCAGATGACGCGATGGTTGTTGCTGCCCGTAACGATCAGGGTGCCGAGTCCGTTTTTTTCCAGTGTCTCATCCGGATGCCCGCTGATGGTCTGTGTGTCGCCGTCATTGACCGTGTAGGTGGCGGCCCAGCCGGTAGCGCTGCTGGCGATCGCAGCCAGGCTGGCGAGAAGCATTGCCCCGTGGCGTCCTGCCGCCGGATGATGGTTGTTGCGGTTTTCTACCTGGTGCCGGGTGCTGCCCGTCGGACGGCGGGTACGTTGGGTCATGTCGATGTATCCCCTTCAAGCTGTTGTTTTTCTTGTGCGCGGGGCGGGGCCACCACGCTGCGCCTTCGGCACAGCCTACCGGGCGAGATTTGTGAGGTCTATCACAAATCCGCACGGCCTGGTGGTGTTCAGCGCGGGAGGCGGACGAGGGTGGTAGAGGGGCGTTCGCCGAACTGGCGGCGGTAGTCCTGGGCGAACTTGCCCAGGTGTAGGAAGCCGTAGCGCAGGGCGATGGCGGTGACGGTGGCGGTGCCGGGCGGAGTGGCGAGCAGATCGCGGCGTGCGCGGTGCAGGCGCCGGCCGCGCAAATAGGCCACGGGTGTGAGCTGCAGCAGGTCGCGAAAGCTGTATTGCAGGCTGCGTTCGCAGACGCCGAGCTGGGCGCAGATCTCCACGATGCCGGGACTGTGCTGCCGGTCCAGGCAGGCATCGATATAGGCGCGGGCCTCGCGCAGGATGCGTAGCTTGCGGGCGCGCTGCCGGTGGGCACGCAGCGGCCTGCTGCGTACCGTCGCCGCCTGTCCCAGCAGAAGTGTGATCTCCTGTTGCAGGCCCTGGTGCAGCACGGCGGCCTCGATCTCCGGCAGCTGGCGGGCCAGGTGCTGCGCGGTGCGCAGGGCCTGGATAAAGCCCCGCCGTGCGGTGCTGCCGAGACAGGCGAGTCCCTCGGGCGGGTGTTCCCAGGCCTGCGGGTCGAGCTGGCGGGCGTCGCGGATCAGGTCCGCCTGGTCCAGGGCCAGATACAGCGTCTCCATGCCGCCCGGTACGTAGAGGTCGAATTCCGTGTCGCCCGCCAGGAGGAACAGGGGGGAGTCCCCGTCGGCCCCGTGGTGCATGAACCAGGCCTGCGGGCTGGGTTCCAGCAACACCGAGATCGCGCACTGGCCGGCCGGCATATGACCGTGCTTGTGCAGGCCGCGGTCGTGGGTCTCGTTCACGATCCGTGCATCGCCGAGTGTGAGCCGGGTGAGGCTGCCGGTGAAGCGCCCGGCATCGACCTGATGACACTCGAGCTGCAGCTCGTCCTGCAGGTCTGCCATCTCGATGGCATCCGCTGCGGCAGTGGTCTGCAGCAGCGGAGGGGCGTTGTTGTGGCGGATGTCCTGTGAGTCTGTCATAACCTTTGATCATGATACCGGGATTCCCGGGCAGTACCCACCGTATACAAACTGCGCTCGTACCTGCCGCGAGTGCTACTATCGCCAGACCGTCCGCCAGACTGAGGATGCCCGCATGCCCGAAACCACGCGCAAGGTGCCGCTCTCGCCAGCCCAGCTGGAGCGGATCATCGCGGCGCAGGCCGGGGTGGCGAAGCTGGGCATGGACTTCGAGGGCATCATCGCCCATGTGGCGCGCGAGTCGCAGGCCATGACCGGTGCCGACGGGGCGGTGGTGGAGCTGCTCGAGGACGACGAGATGGTGTACGCCGCGGTGACGGGCATTGCCGATCACCTGCACGGCCTGCGCCTGAAGCGCGACAGCAGCCTCTCGGGGCTGTGCGTGACGGATGCCCGGGTGCTGTACTGCGACGATTCCGAGACGGATGAACGGGTGGACCGCGAGGCCTGCCGCAAGGTCGGGCTGCGTTCCATGATCGTGGTGCCGCTGATCCATGCGGGCGAGGCGGTGGGCGTGCTCAAGGTGATGTCGTGCGAGCCGTCGGCCTTCGGTGCGGAGGATGCACGCATACTCCTCTACATGTCGGAGCTGATCGCGGCCGCGATGTACAACGCGGAGCGCTATTCCCAGGACGAGCTCTTCCGTCGTGCCACCACCGACGAACTCACGGGCCTGGCCAATCGGGCCCTGTTCCATGACCGCCTGCGGCATGCCATCGGCCAGGCCCGTCGCGATGGACGAGGCTTCGGCGTGATGGTCGTCGACATGGACGGCCTCAAGCAGATCAACGACACGCACGGGCATAGCGTGGGCGACATCGCGCTCAGGACGCTGGCCACGCGTCTGGTGGACAGCCTGCGGCAGGCCGACACGGTGGCCCGGCTGGGTGGGGACGAGTTCGGTGTGATCCTCACCCTGGTGAGCGACCGCGACGCGGCCGCGTGCGTCGAGGCCGATCTCACGGCAGAGATCGAGGAACCGCTGGAGGTGGCAGGTCAGTGGCTCACGCTGGAGGCGAGCCTGGGCATGGCCCTGTATCCGGCCGATGGCGAGACGTCTCAGGCCCTGCTGGAGGTGGCCGATCAACGCATGTACGAACAGAAGCGCGTACGCCAGGCGGACCGCCTGGAGGTAGCCGGCTAGTATCGCCGCACGGATGTATTCCGACTGTCTCTATTCATATCAACCCACTGAGCCGTGAGACGGTATGTTTCCATCGGTGGTTCAGCTGGGCGTTCCGAATGTCGCGGCCAGGCAGCCAGCGACCAGGGCCCCGGTGTGTCGGTTCAGTGACTCGTCATGAGTCTCTGCCATTCCCCTGTCCAGCAGCAGTGATGGGTGAAGCCGGGCAGGACGTGGAGATTTTCCGCGCGCCCGCCGAGGATCTCCCTGGGCCATTGACGGGCGAGCGCCGGCGGCACCACGCGATCGGCGCCGCCGACGAAGTGGGTTTGAGCGACGGCTTTCAGCATCATGGCCTGGTCTGCCGCGTTCAGTGAGCCGCGTAGCGGGCTGATCCGGTGATACGTCGTCCAGCGGACATGATCGAGATTGCCCGCTACCGTGACCAGCCGCCTGACGTCTGTCCGGCGTGCCGCCAGCAGTGCCGAGACAGTCCCTCCACCCGAATAGCCGACCAGTATCACCTGGCTTGCCCCGAATCGCATCTTGAGGACATCCACGGCCTGGTTCATGGCCTCGATCACTTCGGCTGCGTAGCGCTGGTCCGTCCAGTAGCGTCGCGGGCAGTCGCGAGGAGCGGCAGCCACAAATTGGCAGGCCCGTGCGAGATAGGCGGCGTTGCCTTCAGGATGGTTCAGGGCCAGTTGCAATGCGAGGGGGTTGAGCGGGGTCGGGTCGTTCGACGGCGTGTCACGGCTGGTCCAGGCGAGGCCGTCGCCCTCGATGTATATCGTCACGCTGTCCTGGGATGTAAAAATCGCCGGCATGTAGCTGACCAGCGTGAAGTCGCCCGCCGATATGGTATCCCGATACCAGCCGGCCGCATAGGCCAGCCTGTCCGCATGCTCGGTACGTGCCTGTGGGGGCGGTACGACGGCGCATGCACCGAGCATCAACGTCAACAGGATGAGAAATGGCGGCTTCATCGGTGGATCATATATGAAGTCCGTGTGGTCTTGGCGTCAGGTCACGGTGAGTCAGGCCACCCACGGCGGATGCGCGTGGGTGGCCTGGCAGGGGGGGCTAGAATGCCCAGCGCAGCTTGATATTCGCGGTCTGGTTGAGAAAGTCTGCCCGGTATTCCGCGTCGTAGCGTGCCGTGACCTCCAGGCCGGAGGCTGTCGACCGGATCAGGCCGAGACCGCCGCGTGCGAGCCAGGGGCTCGGGTCCAGGCCCTCGGTGGTGAAGGTGGCAGTCGGTGCGCCGGCAAAAGCGGAAGTTACGCTTGTCTGCTCGGAGAGCAGGTCGTAGCCCAGGCCGAGGTTGGCGGTGACTGCAGTATCCGGTTTGAGGTCGTGGACGATCTTGCCATCGGCAGAAACGATGAGTTCGTCGGTCGTGCGGCTGTCGACCGAGAGGTTCAGGGCGCCTGCCCCGGTCTCGGTATAGTCTTCGTCCCGGATCCAGGTGTAATTGGCACGGGTCGAGGGAATGAAGCGGGTATCTTCATCCAGCCGGATGCTTCGGCCGTAGCCGATACCGGCAGTGACGACATCACTCGTGTAATCACTGCTGGCCGTCAGGCCGAAGGTCGGCAGCCCGCGCAGGCCCTCGTTCTTGTTCTGCCCGATACCAATCTGGAAATTGAGTTCTGCATCCGGAGTCAGGGCGTAACTGCCATAGCCGATTAGCTGGTAGATATCGATATCCGACTCGCTGGGTGCGGCGTCGGCGTTTCCTTCGACATTCGTGCGTGCATAGGCCAGAGACACGCCCAGGCGGGTCGAATCGGAGACGGTGGCATCAGCACCGAAGACCAGACCGCCTGGGCGTGCCTCGTAGCCGGCAGCGCCGTTGCGGTCGCCCTGATCGGCCCAGGAGCCGAAGGGTTTCAGCCAGACCTTGCGGTCGCCATGGAAGTCGTCGCCGGCGCTCAGCCCGCTATTCTGCGCCTGTCTTGCCTGTACGATCCCGCTGATGTTGCCGAGTGCCGCACTGGCGGCCATGGGGTTGGCGCCGGTGAGCAAGGGCAGGGTCTGGCTCACGGCATTGCTGGTTTCCTGTTCGGTGGTGAAGCCGGCGAAGGTCGTGATCACTGCGTCCATGCCGGCATTGCCGGTGGTGCCGCCGCCGGAGAAGTCCGCAATCAGATCGTCGAATACGGTGGCCGCGCCGGTGGCAGGCGTGTTGCCAGTGCTTTCCACGGCGTCGAGCACGGTGGTGCCACCGCCACCGCTTCCACCTCCACTGGCTGTGAAGACGATGTCGAGCCTGTCGGCAAAATACTCGGGCGTGAAATCGAACAACAGGGAATTGTCGCTGTAGCTGGCGAAGGTGCCGCTTAGACTGGTCGCGTTGATGATGCTGATCCGGTTACCAGCCCAGCTGTGGCCGGCGGTCAGGGTGCTGGCATCCACCGACAGGGAGCCACCCAGGGTGGCATTGCCATTGACCGTGAGTGTGCCCGCCTGGGTATCGCTCACCTGGGTACGGAAGGTGCCATTGTTGGTGAAGTTGCCGGTGATGGTGGCGGCGCTGCCGGCGTCGATCTTCAGGGTACCGTTGTTGGTGAAGCCCTGCACCTCGAAGTGGTTGCCGTCGATCAGGGTGAAGGTGGCGCCATTGGCGACGGTGACCGGGGTATTGATGGCATGGACATTCAGGTCGAACCGGGCGGTGTCGTTGCCCTCGATGGTGATGGCATCGAGTGCGGCATCGTCGGCGACGTAGATCGCATAGCTGCCGCCCTCGATGGTGCCGCGGTTGACGATGCCACCCGTGATCGCGCTGGTGTTGTACTGCACCAGAATGCCGTGGTCACTGCCGCTGATGGTGCCGCCCGTGCCATTGACGATGCCGCCGTTGATGGTGGCGCCGCTCGAGAAGAACGGGTCAAAGGGGTCGTAAACGCCTACCTGGATGCCATCGCCGTTGGCGGCCGAGATGGTGCCCGTGTTGCTGATGCCGCCATCGATGCTGGCGTTCATGTCCATGGCGATGCCATGAAAGTTCACCGCATGGATGGTGCCGCTGTTCGCGATGCCATTGTCGACGCCGGCATTCCTGATCTGGATGCTGTTCCATTCCCCCTCGATGGTGCCGGAGTTTACGAGACCACCGGTGAGGGTGCTTCCCGGACCGACGAAAATACTGCTGTTGCCATTGCCATCGATGAGGCCGCTGTTGTTGATGAATCCGGAGGTGGCGGAATCCACATCAAGTGCACGGCCGGGCAGCACCAGCGAACCACCCGCTTCGACCGTCAGGTTTTCTCCGGCACTGATGTAACAGGCGTCACCGCCACCGCCGGTGACAGCCGTGCTGATGGTGTTGGTGCCGGGACCGGGGCAGAGGTCGGCTGCCTGGAGCGGCGCCTGCGTCAGCAATCCCATGGAGGTGCAGATGATGGCGGCCAGCGGCTTGAGTCTTGCACTGGATTTGCCTCGACCCTTGGTAATCTCGGCGGTGGCCAGCCAGCATTGCCGGCAGCGATCCCAGACGAGGCGGTAGCAGTGGTTGAGGCTCGGGCGTCTCATGCGGCGTTCTCCCTGGAACGAGGCGGATATCGCCGCATAGATACAGCAGTGCCGGCAGTGAATATTTCCAAATATTTCAAGCGCGGGGCTGTCCCGATGGCCGGGTCAGTCGATCGTCAGTCTGAAGGCGAGGCGATAACCACGGCCGCGTTCGGCCCGGATGGAGGGTGCGGCCAGACCCTGTGCCTCGAGCCGGGTACGCAGGCGCGAGATGATGACGGCGAGCTGTCGTTTTCCGGTGTCATCCAGCGGTTTCTGCAGTATCTCGAGCAGCTGCCAGGATTCGAGCCTGGACTCCGGGGCGAGCGCCAGGGCGCACAGTATCGATACTTCCGCAGCGCGCAGTGTGACTTTCGCGTCACCGACATGCAGTACGCCGGACTGCGGGTCGAGATGTATGGCCGGTTTGTCCTGCTGTATGAGCGGGGGCAGGCGGCGGGAAAGTGCCGTAATCGCCGCAACGAGCTCTTCAGGTGTGATTGGCTTGGGCAGATACAGGTCTGCCCCGGTTGCGTAGCCTGCCAGCTTGTCCGGCACCGTGCTGCGTATGGTGAGCAGGATGATGCCCATTCCCGGTTGTATGCGACGCAGTCGCCCGGCCAGGGAAAGCCCGTCTTCACCCGGGAGGTTCAGGTCGAGTATGGCAATGTGGTGCTGTCCCGGCTGGGACTCCGGTACCTCCTCGGCACTGCTGAGGGCTGTGACATGATAGCCGCGCGCAGTCAGGACGTCTGTCAGTGTTTCGCGCAGTGCGTCGTTGTCTTCGACGATCAGGAGGCGGAGCGTGGCAGCCATAGCTCGAAAACAATGTCTTCTCTGTCGGGCAGGTAACGGAGCCTTGCGCAGAGCAGTCTGGCAAGATTGCGCGAAATCGCAAGACCGAGGCCAGACCCGCTCAGCCCCCTGGCTCCCGGCGAACGATAGTACTTGTCGAAGAGCTGACTGCTATCCGGGCGTCCCGCGCTGCCGACCGGATTGCTGATGGAGAATACCAGGCCAGGGTGGGTGTCCTCGTGACGCATAGCCATTTCGAGCCTTATAGGGGCATCCGGTGGGGAATATTTGCAGGCATTGTCCACAAGATTGTCGATGAGTACGGAGAGCAAGCCGGGGTCGGTGACGAGAGTCGTGTCCAGCCCTGTCGGAACCAGAAGCTGGATACGCGAATGGGGTTGGCGCTGCTCCAGGCAGTTGTTCACGATAACGTCGAGTCGACACGTTGCTGGCTGCACCGGTATGGCATTGTCATCCAGGTGGCTTGCGAAGTCGCAACGCTGGATGATGTCCTGGATGGCCGCCGCTGCACGTTTCGCGTGCGACTGAATGCGCTGTGACGGCTGTTCTTCGTCGAGTCGCAGCCTGATTACCGACAGTGGGGTCTTGAGTTCGTGCGTCAGCATGTCGATCAATGCCCCCTGGCGCTGGCGTGCGAGGTTCTCTGCATCGCGTTCACTGCGTGCCTGGGAGGCCTCTTCAAGGGCCATGTCGCGCTGGCGCTGGATGTGCCGAAGGCGCTCGAAGAGGCTGAAATTGAAGGCGAGTAGTGCCAGCAGTGCGCCGGCCTGGAAGCTGTACAGCTGTAGTTCCTCGCCGGGCAGTATGCCCTGCACAGACAGCGCGGTAATCAGGTAGGAAATCAGGCTGGTGCCAAATCCGATGATCAGGAAGGCGCTGCCGGCCCGTCCCTGTCGCCACAACGTGACGGTGCGGGCGATACCCAGGACCGGGAACAGCAGGGCGGCCATGGTCAGTATGCGTGCGGCTTCCGTGAAGTAACCAGCCAGGTAGGCAAAAAAGCACAGGGCGGAGAGTGCGATCATGCCGCGGAAATACGCGTTGAGCAGAGGCGTCTGTCGATCGATGGCCAGCGTGCGGCGATAGAAATCTGCGGCCATGCCGACAGTGATGAGCACGATGCCTGATAGCCAGTGCTGACTGACAGCCGGGTGCTCGGGTGCCAGGTATTGCGCGACGAGGCCATTCACGGCGAGCATGAACAGAAAGACCGTCAGCAGATACGCCAGGAATGATCGGTGTTCCGCATCATGGCGCCAGTGACCATGCCAGAGATTGAACAGGATCATGGCCAGCAACAGCCCGTAGTACAGGCCGAGCAGCAGGTACTCCGTGGCCATGGTGTTGGCATAGGCTGCCGGGTGCCAGGCGCGCAATATGACCAGTGATGTGCTGGTGGTGGATACCCGAAGATAGAATGTCTGTGATTGTTCCTGATCGAGGTCGATGAGGAAGAGAAAGTTGCGGCCGGGTATCTCGCGTGAGGAGAACGGGTGAAGGTCGCCGCCCTGTCGCATGTCAAAGCCGCCGCCGCCATCTGGCACGAACAGCTTCAGGTCATCCAGGTACGGTGGCATGACTTCCAGCAGCAAGCGCCCATCGGCCGGCGCGTCGAGGCGAAAGCGCAGCCAGTGTACCTGGCGCGTATAGCCACCGGAAAACCCACTGGCGGCCAGCGGTTCAAAATCCGCCGCTGCTTCCGCATCGCTGATGTCATCGATTGTCCTGCTGCCTGACGGATCGGCCAGGACCGCCATGTCCCGCACTGGCCAGGACTCTGCCCAGGCCGGTGCAGTCAGGATGAGAAGAAGGAAAGATAAGGTATAGCCCAGGCGATGCATTGATCTGAGTCCGGCCTTGCTTGCCGAAAGATGTCTCTATTGCAGATGACGCATGTGTTAAAGGCCGTTTGCACCGCCCGGTCGTAATCGGGTCTCGTGACATCGTATAACACAAACGGGATATTGCGCACTCGCTGAGTGCTGTGATTACCTGGCTTGCCAGGCGGCTCCTCGAGTCTTTCGTTCTGAGGTCTGATACAGGCTAGCGCAGCCGGAACTCCACCGGGATGCGTAGCTGCAGCCGCGCCTCGTCGAGTGCCGGCGGGAAGGGCGGCAGCGGCCGGGCGCGTCGGAGCATCTGTTTCACCTCCCGGTCGAGGATGGGACTGCCCGCGCTTTCTTCGATGTGAAATTCCAGTACTTCTCCCGATCGATCGATGACGAAGTAGAGCAGGGCGGTGCCCTCCAGCCGGCGCAGTCGTGCCTGGCGGGGATACTGGCGGTGGCGCTCCAGCCAGGCCCGCAGCGTGGCGAGGTAATCGGCCTCTGCACCGGGTGTGCCGCCGCCGGCTGACTGCCCGGCATTCATGGCGGGTGGCTGTGCTGCCCGAGGGGTGGCGGCAGGCGGTTTTGGCGCAGCAGGAGCAGGTGTCGGCACGGGCTTAGGCGCGGGTGCGGGCTCTGCAGGGTCGGGGCGCGGTTCCGGTTCCGGTTCCGGTTCCGGTTCCGGTTCCGGTTCGGGTTCCGGTTCGGGTTCCGGTTCGGGTTCGGGTTCGGGTTCGGGTTCGGGTTCGGGTTCGGGTTCGGGTTCGGGTTCGGGTTCGGGTTCGGGTTCGGGTTCCGGCTCCAGTTCGGGTTCCTGTTCGGTCGCCTTCGACGTCTCCGTTTCCCGGGTTGCGGCAGGTTCTGATGGCGCCGCAGCCACCAGGCCGATCTCGATGCCGGCCTCGCCGGTGGCGGCGGCCGAGGATGCGGGCGGTTCGTACAGTGCCATGGCCGCCACCAGGTGTGCGGCCACGGCCAGTGGCAGGGCGATCCACCAGTGTCGACGGCGCGGCGACATCAGTGCGCGCGCTCCAGGGTAAGCAGGTGGATGCGCTGCACGCCCGCCTCGCGCAGGGTGCCCATCAGCGTCACCAGTGCGGTGGCCTCGACCTGCGCATCCGCCTTGACCTGGACCCGCTCGGGTATGTCGCCCGTCCCGGCCTGCAGTGCCGCGCCCAGGGTCTCCGGACCGGTTTCCCTGCTGCCCACGGCCAGCCTGCCGTCCGCACCCAGATGGATGACGGTGAGGCGCTCTTCGGCTTCAGGGGCGTCGGCCTCGGGTGGCTGGATGGCAAAGGGTTCGGCCTGCTGGAGGCTGCCGGCGATCATGAAGAAGATCAGCAGCAGGAAGACGATGTTGATGAGCGGCAGGATGCGCTCGTCGTCATCGTCTCCGGCGGATCGATGCGCCGGCAGGAAGGGATTCTGCGACACCTTCATGACCCGCGTCCTGCCTCCACCAGCGCGGCATTGGTGGCCCCGGCCTGCCTGGCCTGGTCGAGTGCATCGATGGCGGCCTGCAGCGCTACGCCGTTGCGCGGCTCGATCAGTATGCTCGCGCCGGGATGGGTTGCGAGGTGACTGGCGATGAACGCGGATAGGGCGCCCGGCGCGATGGCCCGGCCGCCGATGCGCCAGTCGTCCGCAGCGTGCAGCACGATACGCAATGAGCTGTCCTCGCCGCGCGCCGCCGTGCCGGGTGCGCTGACGGCGAGGTCGAGGCTGCGCCAGTCGAGAAAGTTCGATACCAGCATGAAGAACACGAGCAGGATGAAGACCACGTCGATGAGCGAGGTGAGGCTGACCCGGGCGCGCATGCGCCCGGCCGCGTGAAGTCCCTCAGCCCGGAACGGTTGCACTGCGTCCTGCCACGGCGCGTTCGGCATGCGACTGCTCCTCGATGTTCTGTGCGTGCAGTTCCTGTTCCTCCCCCAGGCGTTCGGTGAAGACCTGCGAGACGGCATCGTTCATGACATGTGCCAGGCGTGCGAGGCGGCGGTCCAGCAGGTTGACGATGACGATGACCGGGATGGCGACCGCCAGACCGACCGCGGTGGTGAGCAGGGCCTCCCAGATCCCGCCGGACAGCACCGAGGGATCGACGCGTGCACCGGCCGCCTGCAGCTGCTGGAAGGCCTTGATCATGCCGAGCACGGTGCCGAGCAGGCCGAGCAGGGGGGCGAGGCTGGCGATGACCTCCAGTGCGCGCAGGTAGGCGCGCAGCTGCTCCAGGCGTTCGGCGCCCAGGCGATAGACCTCCTCGCGGATCTTCGCCTCGGGCAGCTCGCGCAGCTGGCCGCGGATTGCCGCAGCGAGCACCTGTGCCACCGGGTTGGGCGAGTGGCGGATCTGCATGAGGGCCTCGCGCCGCCGACCGCCCCGATGCAGGGCCAGCGCATTGCGCACGGGGCGCTGCTGGCCCAGTCGTGCAGCGCGGAACTGCAACAGCTTGACCAGCAGGATGCTCAGCGCGAGCACCGACATCGCCAGCAGGATCATCACCACCGGGCCGCCGATCTGCAGCCAGGCGAGGGCATCGGTGAATGGTCCGTTTGATCCGGGTCGGG
Organism: Chromatiales bacterium; assembly: GCA_014762505.1. Classification (NCBI taxonomy): domain Bacteria; kingdom Pseudomonadati; phylum Pseudomonadota; class Gammaproteobacteria; order Chromatiales; species Chromatiales bacterium. The sequence continues at coordinate 26,287 of JABURS010000033.1, forward strand.
TGAGCAGATTTTCCATTATCAGGACCTCCTTGCCGCGAGGTGTTGGGCCTCGATTCGGGTTGTGTCGGTGCGCGCTCTCTCTCGACGCAGCCGGCGCTTGCGCCACCAGACGTAGCCGCCGGTGAGCAACAGCGCGAGCGGCAGCAGGCCGGTGAACAGGACGAGCAGGCGGCCGGGCAGGCCGAAGGCGGCGCCGATGTGCAGCGGATACTTGTAGTCCGAGACCCGTACGCCGGTACCGGCCGTACGCCAGTCGTGCACCTGCAGCACCTCGGCGCTGTAGGGGTTCACCGCGATGAAGCTGCGGCCGTTGGGATGGGGGTTGGACGCATGGCGCAGCCGCACTACCGCGGCCCGGCCGGGCTCGCGCGGAAACGTCACCGACACCGGCGTCGCCTCCGGCAGGCTGGCCTGTGCCTCGCGTATCCAGGCAGAGACCGGGGCCGTCGCGGACGCCACCGCCACCTGTGGCGGCGGCGCCGGCGTGGGGCCGCCGAACAGGCTGACGAGCCAGCCCAGGGTGATGCCATGAAACACCAGCATCGCCCCGGTGACGACCACGACCAGGATGAAGGGGGCGGCAATCGCCCCCGTCACCCGGTGCAGGTCATACATACGCGGCAATCCACCGGCCGACCACTTGATCCGAAAGGCCTTGCCCGGGGCGCGCCGCGACGGCCACCACAGCACCAGTCCGCTGATGAGCATGACGATCAGGGCCAGTGCCAGGTAACCCGCCACCTGTTCGCCGGTCTCGCCGGCGAGCAAGTGGACGTGCAGATCCCAGAGAAGTCCCATGACGCCGGCATGTTCGGCCCGCGTGCCGAGGATTTCGGCCGTGTACGGATTGACGAAGACATGCCGTACCTGTTCGTCGTCGATGCGGAAGACGAAGGGTTCCTCTGCCGTGCGCGGCAACCTGACTGCGCCCAGCGGGACATCCGCAAAGTCCGCCTGCACGCTGGCCACGGCGGCATCCACGTCCTGCGGAATGGCCTGTGGCGCCACGCGCAGCAGTGTCGGGTTCAGCCAGGCATCGATCTCGTCGTCGAAGACCAGGATGCTGCCGGTGAGTGCCGTCACCGCCGCCCAGATCCCGACCGAGAGCCCGAGCAGCTGGTGCAGTTTGCGCAGGAATGCCTTCATGTGTCTGTCCCGGCCTGCCTCAGAACTGGGTCTGGTAGCTGGCCGTCAGCGTGCGTCCGCGGCCGGCAAAGTAACGGTCATCCAGGTTGGTACCGGTCTGCGAGTAGTAGGTGATGTACTGCTCGTCGAGCAGGTTCTCGATACCGAACTGGAAGTCGCCGACGCGGGTGCGCTTGCCAATGGTCAGATCGACCAGGGTGTAGCCCTCGAAGTCCTGGCCCACGGGCGCATTCAGGCCCTCGAAGTCGCGATCCATGAAGTGCGACAGCTGCAGGCGGCCGGAGAACGGGGCCATGCCGTACTCGTCCCAGGCGAGGAACAGGTTGAGCCGGTCGGGGCTCACGTTGATACCGTCCAGGTCGGTGTCCACATTGTCGTCGCCGTCGGAGTCATAGCGGCCGCGTACCTGCGAATAGAGGGCGCCGGCCTTCACCGAGTCGGTGAGCTGACGGGCCAGTGAGACCTCGAGGCCCTCGATCTCGGTCTTCTCGCGCCGCACCTCGTAGACGCCGCCGACGTTCTCCAGGCGCGAGCCGAGGTCGGAGTCGGACCAGAAGTAGGCGGCGTGCAGGGTCCAGAGGCCGTCGCCGTAGTCCACGCCGATCTCGCGGTTGTCGGAGATCACCGGTTCCAGGGTCAGGAAGTCATCCACGCTGGTAGCGGCGCCGGGGGCGCGCAGCACGCGACCGACATCGGGCATGGTGAAGCCTTCGGAATACGAGGCGTAGAGCGACCAGCTGTCACCCAGGTGGAAGACCGTGCCGAGGTTGTGCAGGGTCTCGTCGAACTCGGGTTCGCCACCGGCGATGTCGGTGCCGCCGGCGCTGGCGATGATGGTGTAGTCGTCCACCTCGAGCCGGACCATTTCGTGGCGCAGGCCGCCGCTCAGCTGGAGCCGGCCGTCGAGCAGCGCCTGGTTGATCTGCACGAAGGGGGAGAGGCTCTGGAAGGTGGATTCGGGCACCCACTCGCGGTCGGTCTGGGCGAGCACCTGGCGGGTGGTGTCTGCCAGATAGGCCGCGCCGCCGGTCACGGACAGGCCGGGGATACCGACCTGGTCGTGGCCATAGGTCAGCTTGAGGCCGTGTTTCTCCGACTGGTTCTGTGACTGGTCGTAGAGGGTGCCGGCCGGGGCGATGGCCGGATCCTGGAAGCTGGCGAAATAACCGCCGCCGTACATGGCCGCGAAGTCCTGGTAGAACAGCTGGGCCCGGAGCTGGCCGCCGGCCAGCGCGGCATGGCTGTAGTCCAGCGAGGCGGTGGTGACGTCGTTCTCGGCCGGGAAGCCTTCCTGCTCACCCTTTTCCGCGCTGGCGGGCGTGCCGGTGCTGCGGTCGCCGCTGATCAGCGCATAGTCGCCGTTGCCCTTCAGCCGATAGCGGTTGACCATGAACTGCAGGCGCTGTTCGGGGCTGAGGTTGTAGCCGGTCTTCAGGAACAGGTCGTGACTCTCGGAGTCGGCCAGGTCGCCCTGGGTGTTGTCCACGCCGATGGGATCGCCATCGGCATCGTAATACAGCCCGCGGCTGTAATAGGTGGCACCCACGGTGAGGTCGGTCTTCTCCCAGCGGCGCCCGCCGATGTACACGCCCTTGTAACCGAGGCCCTCGTCATGCAGTCCGTCGTCGATACTCACGCGCGTCTTGATCGTGTGACTCCAGTCGGTGGACTGGGCGGCATTCCAGGTCTGCAGGTTGATGATGCCGCCGGCGGCGCCCAGACCCTGCACCGCGTTGGAGCCATTCACGACCTCCACGCGCTGCAGCAGGTCGGGGTCGATGGTGTGCGCGTCGCGCGAGCCGTCGCGCAGCGGGTTGCTCTGCGGTACGCCGTCGATCAGGTACAGCGGGCTGCGTCCGCGCAGCGATTCGCCGTAGCTGGTCATCTTTTGACGCGAGGGGGCAAAGCCCGGCACGAGGTTGCCGAGGATGGCGGACAGGTCATCCGTGACGGCGGCCTGGGTCTCGAGGTCTTCCCTGTCGAGGATGGTGACGGTATTCGGTACGGCCGAGGCGTCTGCTGCGCGCAGGGCCTCCACCCGGATGGGGGCGACCTCCGCCGTGTCGGCGGCCAGCAGCGCGGGGGTGGCGAGCATCAGGCCGCAGGCAGTCAGGAGTACGGCAGCCGGTGCGGCGGTGGAGACAGGGTGTCCCATGGAAAGACCTCCAGGTTAGTCAGCGGTGATCGTTGGCTGGCTACCTGACCCATGGGGCAGGATGGCTGGCGAATAGCGAATGAGAGTGATTCGCAATATTATTCCAATGGCGATGCGCCTGTCAATCGGTGCCGCTCGAGGGGGCAGACTTGAGAGGTAGGGTGTGCCGGGGGAGAATGCGGTATGCCACGGGCAGGACGGCAGGGTCTCGGGGGGAGGCCAGCGGTATCCGCACGACGTGGGGCACACGATAACAAGAATCAGAACGCGTTTGGGGGGCACTTGCTACAGACCGAATTCAGGGCACGCGGCCGCGTGCCGGGGACGCTGCGTTTAATCTTGCTGCCCAGCCTGGTCCTGCTGTGCCTGGCCATGGCGAGCCCGTCGCTGCGAGCGGCCGCACCCGCGCCGGCGGCGGTGCCCATCCACGACCTCAGTCATCTCTTCCTGCGGGAGCCGGCCTGCTTCTGGGTGGCCGACCGGGATCTGGAGATCACGGAGCTGCCACTGGATGCCTTCCGGCCGCTGACCGATGACGATGTCAACCAGGGCATTACCGGCAGGACCTTCTGGCTGCGGGTACGCCTGTCCAACGCGCAGGGGATGACGCCGCGGCGCTGGGTGCTGCACCACGAGACCAGCTATCTCGACGAACTCGTCGTCTACCATGCCGATAACGGCGCGCCTCTCAGCGAGCGCCACCTGAGCGACCGCGTGCCCTTCCACCAGCGGCTGGTGGACTACCGCACCCTGGCCTTCGAGCACACCACGCCGGCCGGCGCCTACACCGATCTCTATCTGCGCCTGAGTTATCAAAAGCCGGACTCCATGTCGCTGAATCTGCAGCTCTCGCGCGCCGATCTTTTCTACAACGCCTCGCGCCAGGAGTACCTGGTGTACGGCGGCTTTTACGGCATGATGCTGTCGCTGCTGCTGATTGCCATCGTGTTTGCCCTGCTGCTGCGTCAGCGGGTGTTCCTGGTCTATGGGCTGTTTCTCGCCGCCAGCCTCGTGATGTGGGCCATGCTGAACGGATTCGGTTTCCAGTATCTCTGGCCACGGGCCGTCTACTGGCACAACGAGGGCTTTCACATCGTCTTTCTGCTGGTGTCGATCACGGCGCTGCATTTTTCGCGGCTGTTTCTCAAGACGGCGAGCTTCTTTCCCGGGATCGACCGCCTCATGCAGGGGCTGCAGTGGCTGTTCGCGGCCGGGATCGTGTTGCGTTTCGCCGGCCCATACGAGCCGGTGCTGTATCTCTCCTTTGCCTCCCTGCTGCTGCTCGCCCTGCTGCCGCTGCTGGGTTATGCGGCCTACCGGCGCGGGCTGCGTTATGCGCGCTGGTATGCCATGGCCTGGGTGTTTTACGGCCTGGGGCTGCTCGTCAGCGTACTGAGTGCGGGCAGTTCGCTGCTGCACTGGGGCATGGCGCCGCTGGCCTTTGCACAGGCAGGCAGCGTGCTCGAGGCGGTGTTTCTGCTGGTGGCGCTGGGCGAGCGCCTGCAGGGCTGGGACCGGGATCGTCTGCAGGCATTGGCCGTGGCGAACCAGGACCCGCTGACCCGCCTGGGAAATCGCCGTGCGCTGCAGGAGGCCTTCGCCCGTCTGCAGGCGGATCGTCGCGCCGGTGATCTCCCGCTGGTCCTCATCCTCATGGACCTGGATCATTTCAAGGCGATCAACGACGAGTACGGTCACGAGGCCGGTGACCAGGTGCTGGTGGGTCTGGCCCAGCTGATGCGACGGACCTGTCGTCCGCAGGATGTCTGCGTGCGTTATGGCGGCGAGGAGTTCGCCATCCTGCTGCAGGTGCCCGGGGCCCACGAGGCGATGGAGATCGCCGAGCGGATTCGCCGCGACTTTGCCGCCAACCCCACACCGTACAAGGGTCAACGGATCCGCCATACCCTGACCGCGGGGCTCAGTCGCCCGGTGACACCGGATGCCGGCCTGTCCCAGGAGGCCATCTTCCTGCAGGCCGATGACGCGCTGTACCGTGCCAAGCGGGCCGGGCGCAACCGCAGCCTGCTCGCGGACTAGCCGGGCCTGTGCATCTGCACAGCCACTGGCAGTGGCATAACGGCTTGCAGCCCCGGGCCGGTGATGTCTGAATAGCGCCATGCGGGTCATCCCGCCATGTTTCTGCCGGGCGGTTACCCATCGCCCCTGGAGGATGAGATGTTGCGAATCGTGTTGCTGCTGTGTTGTGCCGTCTTCGCCACTGCGGCGCAGGCCGATGCCCCCAAGGGCTATCCCTTCCTGGATTTCGACCAGGCCATGGCGCAGGCGGCCGAGGACGGCCGCCCGATCTTCGTCTACTTCGGCCGCTACGGCTGCGGCTACTGCGAGAAGACCAACAAGGAGGCCTTCTCCGATCCTGCAGTGCGCGAGCGCTACATCGAGCACTACGTGCTGGCCTATGTGGATGCCGAGAGCGGCAAGCGCCTGCGCCTGCCCAGCGGTGAGCGCATCACCGAGCGCGAACTCGGCACGCGCTACGATGCCTTCGTCACGCCGGTCTTCTCCTTCATCACCCCGCAGGGCGAGGTGTTGCACCGCATGGTCGGCGTGCAGCGCATCGAGGACCTGATGCAGGCCGACGAGAAACTGCAGGCCATGCACGGCGGCAAGGGGGCGCGCTGATGCCGCGCAACGGACTGGTCGTCGCCGCCTTGCTGGCCCTTTCGCTGGGTGCGGCGCCTTCCCGGGCCGATCTCTGGGAATTCTCGCCACCGCTCGAGGTGACTGACGCCACCGGCGAGCGCATCTTCCATCACCTGGAGTCGGCAGGACGGCGCAATGTCGCGGTCTCGGCCGGGATGGTGGCCGTGGCCTGGGAGGACGACCGGGACGGCACGCCGCGGGTGTACCTGGCCCGCAAGGGGCTGGAGGATGCCGGCTTCGGCGAGTCGCTGCGCGTGAGTGGCGAGGGCGAGGCCTACGAGCCCTCGCTGGTGGCCGTGGGCGATGGTCGGTTCGCGCTGGCCTGGGAAGAAGACGGACAGGTGCATGCCCGTGTCGTCGACGCGGATCGCCTGGGGCCGGTGTTTCGCGTCGCCAACGACGATTCGGTGCAGGCGAGCCTGGCCTGGCAGGACGGTGACCTGCTGCTCGCCGCCGCCGAGCGCGAGGCGCGCTTTTCACGCATCGTACTGCATCGCCTGAAGATCGATCCGGAGCTCGCGCTGCGCGAACGCCGCGCCTGTCCGGTGGAGGCCGCCGCGCCGAAGGACGAACAGCTCTACCCGAGCATGACCGTACAGGCCGGGCAGGTGGTCGTGGCCTGGGAGGACCGCCGGCCGGGGCATACCATCATCATGGCGGCCGCCAGTCCGGTCGCGGCACCCTGCGAATTCTCCCCGGTACAGCGCATCAGCCAGCGCGACGGGGACGGCGCGGGCCGCAACATGCCCTACGGCAAGGGCCACGGCGTCGCGCGCGTGGCGCTGGCGGCCTTCGGCGCCGAGTCGGTGTTCGCCGCCTGGGCCGACAAGCGCAACTTCCGTGAAGGCTACGACATCTGGGGTGCCCCCTGGCAGCCGGCAACGGGCTTCGGTGCCAACGAGCGCGTACAGGATGATTTCGGCGGCGTGGCCCAGCAGTGGCATGCCACCGTGGCGGGACATCCGGACGGTACCCTGGTGGTCGCCTGGGACGACGAGCGCGACGGCAGCCCCAGCGTGGTGATGAGCTGGCGTGAGGACGGGGTCTGGAGCGACGACGTGGTGCTGCCCGGCGCCGGCGGTCCCGGTGAGCAGGCCAACCCGAGCATCGTCCTGGATGCCGACGGCAACCTGCACGCCGCCTGGGTGGAACGCGCGGAGACCGGCGGGCCGACCCGGCTGCGTTACACCTTCGGGCGCGCACGCTAGACCTTTTTCGTTCGGGCATATACAGGCAGTATCCGGGATACCGGCCGGTCCAGCCGGGGCTGAAGGAAGGGGCGGGGGATGACGGGCGAGCAGCTGGTGGTCTTCGGGGTGCTGGGGGCGGCGCTGCTGCTGTTCGTCTGGAACCGCTGGCGTTACGACATCGTCGCCCTGCTGGCCCTGCTCTTCGTGACCCTGGCCGGGCTGGTCTCGCCCCAGCAGGCCTTTGCCGGTCTCGGCCATCCGGCGGTGGTGACGGTGGCGGCCGTGCTGGTCCTGAGCCGCGGTCTCATGAACGCCGGGGTGGTGGATCACCTCGCCCGGTTCCTTTCCCGGGTGGGAGACCGCCCGGCGGTGCAGGTCGTCACGCTCACCGTGGTCGTGGCCCTGTGCTCGGCCTTCATGAACAACGTCGGTGCCCTGGCCCTGCTCATGCCCGTGGCCATCTGGATGGCGCGCAGGAGCGGCCGTTCGCCGTCCCTGCTGCTCATGCCCCTGGCCTTCGGCTCCCTGCTCGGCGGCACCATGACCCTGATCGGTACCCCGCCCAACCTCATCGTTGCCAGCTATGCCGCCCGGGCCTCGGACACGGGCTTCGGCATGTTCGACTTCCTGCCCGTGGGCCTCGGCATCACCCTGCTCGGCATCCTCTTCATCGGGCTGTTGGGCTGGCGGCTGATCCCGGTGCGACGAGCGGCGGCGGGTGTCGACGAGCTCTTCGACGTGGGGGATTACCATACCGAGTTGCGCATCACGCAGGATTCGAAGTTCGCCGGGCGCACCCTGCACGATCTGCGGGCCGCCGTGGAGGACGAGGCCGACCTGGCGGTGGTCGACCTGGTGCGCGACGGTGTGCAGCGTGGCATGCCCTCGATCTACTTCGTGCTGCAGGAGGGCGACATCCTGCTGGTACAGGCCGATGCCGAGGATCTCAAGGGCGTGATGGATCTCACCGGGCTGGCCCTGGCGGAGACGATTCATGACCACGAGGCCCCGGATGAGGCGCCGGTGGAAGAGGGAAAGGAAAAGAACGACGGAAAGGACACCGCCGGCGAGGTGCAGATGGCCGAGGTGATCGTCACCCCGGCCTCCTGGCTGGTGGGAAAGACCGCGACCATGCTCAACCTGCGCGAGCGCTACGGCATCAACGTGCTGGCCGTGGCGCGGCAGGGCCGGCGCCTGCGCGAGCGCCTGGGACGGATCCGGTTCATGGCCGGCGACATCCTGCTGGTGCAGGGGCGCGAGGAGGCGGTGCAGGTCGCCTACACGGATCTCTGCTGCCTGCCCCTGGCCGAACGCGGCCTGCGTCTCGGGCGCCCGCACAATGCCCTGCTGGCCCTCGCGATCTTCGGCCTGGCCCTGTTGCTGGTGGCCCTGGAGTTCCTGCCTGTGGCCACGGCCCTGGTGGCCGCCGCCCTGGCAATGGTGCTGTCGCGGTTGCTCTCCATCGACGAGGCCTATCGCAGCATCGACCTCTCGATCATCCTGTTGCTGGCGGCCATGATCCCCGTGGGCGAGGCGCTGGAGCGCACCGGCGGGGCGGCCCTGATCGCCGAGGGCCTTCTGGCGCTGGCCGGCAGCCTGTCGCCGGCGGGGATGCTGGCCCTGCTCATGGTGGTGACCATGCTGCTCTCCAACGTGGTCAACAACGCCGCGGCGGCCATCCTGATGGCACCGATCGGCATCGATCTCGCGCGCGGTCTGGACGTCTCCGCCGATCCCTTCCTGATGGCCGTGGCCATCGGCGCCTCCTGTGTCTTCCTCACGCCCATCGGGCATCAGTCCAGTACGTTGGTGATGGCGCCCGGAGGCTATCGGTTTCACGACTACTGGCGCATGGGCCTGCCGCTGTCGCTCATCGTGGTGGGGGCGGGGGTGCCGCTCATCCTCCGGGTGTGGCCGCTGTAGGCAGCCCGCCCACGTTCAGCGGGCATGGAATTTCGGCAGGCCGATCTCCCAGCGCATGGCGACGAGCCGGCCGATGAAGATCAGCGTACCCGCCGCGAGCTCGGGCCAGGGCGTGACCAGCCCGACGCTGTACAGCGCGATGAGCACCAGCGCGCCGCCCCAGGCCAGGGTGGCGTAGAGCGTGCCCTGAAACACCACCGGCTCCTCGTTGCACAGCACGTCGCGCAGGATGCCACCCATCACCCCGGTGACCAGTCCCATGAAACTCGCCACCAGCCAGGGCGCGCCCATGGCCAGCGCCACCTTGGTGCCGACCACGGTGTAGAGCGCGAGACCGAGTGCGTCCGGGATCAGGAACAGGCGTGGCGGCAGCGGGATGCGGCGGGCGAGGAAGAAGGTGAAGAAGGCCGCGACGATGCCGACGACGAGATAGGTCTGGTCCTGCACCCAGAACACCGGGCGGTCGAGCAGCAGGTCTCGCACCGAGCCGCCACCGATGGCGGCGGCCAGGCCGATGACGATCATGCCGAACAGGTCGAAGCGCTTGCGCCCGGCCTCCAGCACGCCCGAGGCGGCCGATACCGCGACCGCCGTCTGGGTGATCCAGTAGGTGGCGGTCCCGAGGACGATGCCGGTGGTTGTGCTCATGGATGGACTCCGTCGCCCCGTGGCCAGTATGCGCCCACTATAGCCAAGCGGCGCAGGTGCGTCAGCCGACGGTGCAGGCACGGCGCTGCAGCCTGAGCCACATCACCGCCAGCAGCACCAGGAGGATGGCGGGCAGTACGCCGGCATTCACCGCCTGCCAGCCATGGTGATGCTGCAGCCAGCCGGCCGAGAGCGAGGCCAGGGTGACGGTGGTGAAGACGATGAAGTCGTTGAGCGCCTGGCTCTTGGCCTTCTCGGCCTCCGTGTAGGTCTCGGTGAGCAAGGTGGTGGCGCCGATGTAGAGGAAATTCCAGCCCACGCCGAGCAGGAACAGCGCCAGCCAGAAGTGCCACACGTCGGTACCGAGGAAGTTGATGCCGACGCAGGCGAGGTTCAGCAGGGCGCCCCACAGCAGCACGTTGAGCACACCGAAGCGCTGGATGAGCGTGCCGGTGAGGAAGGATGGCGCGAACATGCCGAACACGTGCCACTGGATGACGAAGGCCGTGTCGCTGAAGTCGTGGGCATGACCCTTCATGGCCAGCGGCGTGGCCGTCATCACCAGCACCATGATGCCGTAGCCGAGCATGCCGGCCAGCACCGCGACGATGAAGGCAGGCTGGCCGGCGATCGTGAGCAGGGGGCGACCATGGGCCCGGACCACCTGTCGGCTCGGGCGGGGGATGTCGAGGAAGAACAGGGCGAGCACCGACAGGGCGTACACCCCCAGCAGCGTGGCGTAGCTGCCGGCAAACTCCGGCGTGCCCATGAGGCCGTTGGTCCAGTTGGCGAGGTTGGGACCGAGGAAGGCGGCCACCACGCCGCCGGCCAGCACGTAGGAGATGGCGCGTGCCCGGTAGTCCTCGGTGGACGCATCGGCCGCGGCAAAGCGGTAATAGATGGCGAAGCCGTTGAACATGCCGACAAGCATGGTGGACAGACAGAACAGCCAGAAGTCGTGATGCAGTATCGCCATGACGGCACCCACCGCACCCAGCATGCCCAGCAGCAGGCCGAGCAGGAAGCCGTTGCGCCGACCGAGGCGCTGCATGACGAAGGAGGCCGGGATGCTGGTGAGCATGGTGGCGAAGAACTGCAGGGCCAGCGGTATGGTGGCCAGCGACTTGTCCTCTGCCAGCAGGAAGCCGACCAGCGAGGAGGTGGCGACGATGAGCGAGTTGCCGGTCATCATCATGGCCTGGGCGAAGGCCAGCAGGAAGACGTTGCGTTTCATGGACTGCATGGTGTGGGTGGCATGGTCACGTAAAAGAGGGGGAGATTGTACGGCAATCGGCGGCCGGCGGGCGCTGTCGGCGTGACCCTGATCGCAGCGATGATCGGTTGTTTGCAGTGATGCCGTCTAACCTGCAGGATGTAGTGATACAGGGAGTCGCCATGTCACGTTCACCCAGTTACGAAAAGAACAGCCTCTCGCTGACGGGCGCCGTTGCCCTGGGCACGGGCGTCATGATCGGCGCGGGCATTTTTGCGCTTACCGGTCAGGTGGCGGAACTTGCACGCGAGTGGTTCGTGCTGGCCTTCGTGGTGGCGGCTGTCGTCTCCGGTTTCAGCGCCTACTCCTACGTCAAGCTGTCCAATGCCTATCCCTCGGCGGGTGGCATTGCCATGTTCCTGCAGAAGGCCTACGGCAGGAGCACCGTCACGGCGGCGGCCGGTCTCCTGATGTACGTATCCATGGTCATCAACGAGAGCCTGGTCGCGCGCACCTTCGGTACCTATACCTTGCAGCTCTTCGATGTGGGGCCCGACAGCTGGCTGGTGCCGGCACTGGGCGTGGGCCTGCTGTTCTTCGCCTTCCTGGTGAACATACGGGGCAACCGGTTCATCCAGTCGTTTTCCTTCTTCATGGCCTTCGTCAAGATCGGCGGCATCGTGGTGTTCTCCGTGGCCGGCTTGTGGGTGGCGGGATTGTCCCTGGAGAGCGTCTCCGTCTCGCCCGATGACACCACGGCCGGTGGCTTCCTGGCCGGCGTCGCCCTGGCGGTGCTGGCCTACAAGGGCTTTACCACCATCACCAACAGCGGGTCCGAGATCATCGATCCGCACCGCAACGTGGGGCGGGCCATCATCGTCGCCATCGGCCTGTGCCTGCTGCTGTATCTGCTGGTCACGTTGGCCATCGGCGGCAACCTCACGGTGGACGAGATCGTCGCGGCGCGGGATTACGCCCTGGCCGAGGCGGCGCGCCCGGCCTTCGGCGATGCCGGCCTGTGGTTCACTGTGCTGTTCGCCATCGTGGCGACGGTCTCCGGGGTGATTGCCAGCGTCTTCGCCGTCTCGCGCATGCTGGCCATGCTCACCGACATGAAGCTGGTGCCTCATAGTCACTTCGGCATGCCGGGCAGCATCCAGCGGCACACCCTGGTCTATACGATCGTCATCGGCATGCTGCTCACGGTGTTCTTCGACCTGAGCCGGATCGCCGCGCTGGGTGCCATCTTCTATCTCGTCATGGACATGCTCATCCACTGGGGTGTGTTGCGCCGTCTGCGCCAGGAGATCGAGGCCAGTGCCGTGATCCTGGTGATGGCCATCGTGCTGGATGCCGTGGTGCTCGTGGCCCTGCTGGTGGTGAAGGCCCAGTCCGACATGCTGGTGCTGTGGGCGTCGCTGGCCGGCCTGGTGGTGATCTTCACCGGCGAATGGCTGTTCCTGCGGTATCGTGCCGAGGATGAAGTTTCATGACCCGACGCGATGGGCATCAGGAGGGATGACGTCATCATGTTGACTGCCGTTTCCATGCTGGCAGGACTGGCCCTGCTCATCGTGGGTGCCGAGGCCCTGGTGCGCGGGGCCTCCCGACTGGCCGCACGCCTGGGCATGGCGCCGCTGATCATCGGGCTGACCGTGGTCGCCTTCGGCACCAGCGCCCCCGAGCTGGCGGTGAGCGTGGATGCCGCCCGTTCGGACATGGCGGGGGTGGCCCTGGGCAATGTGGTGGGCAGCAACATCTTCAACGTGCTGTTCATCCTCGGCCTGTCGGCGCTGATCACCCCGCTGCTGGTCTCGCGCCAGCTCATCCGCCTGGACGTGCCGCTGATGATCGGCGTGTCGGTACTGGTCTGGCTGCTGGCCATGGACGGCCGTCTGGGCCTGGGCGACGGTCTGCTGCTGGTCGCCGGGCTGATTCTCTATACCGGATTTCTGTTCTATCAGGGGCGGCGGGAATCCCGCAGGGAAGAGGTCCCGGTGAGCACGGGCAGCTGGCCGGTGAACCTGGTCCTTATCGCGCTGGGTCTGGCGGCCCTGGTGCTGGGGGCGCGCTGGCTGGTGACGGGGGCGGTCTCGATCGCCACGGCGCTGGGTGTGAGCGAGCTCGTGATCGGTCTGACCATCATCGCCGCGGGGACCTCGCTGCCCGAGGTGGTCACCTCGCTGGTGGCCAGCCTGCGCGGCGAGCGTGACATCGCCGTGGGCAATGTGGTGGGCAGCAACCTGTTCAACCTCATGGGGGTGCTTGGCATCGCCACCCTGGCGGCGCCCGGTGGCATGCCGGTAAGCCCGGCGGTGATCGGTTTCGATCTGCCGGTGATGATCGCGGTGGCCTTCGCCTGCCTGCCGATCTTCTTTACCGGCGGTGTGATCTCGCGCTGGGAGGGGGGGACCCTGTTCGGCTACTACCTGGCCTATACCCTGTTCCTGATCCTGGCTGCGACCACGCACGACGCGCTGCCGCTGTTCAGCGCGGCCATGCTCTGGTTCGTGCTGCCGATTACCGCGCTCACCCTGCTGGTGCTGAGCTGGCAGTCGCACCGGCGGCACCGTTTGCCAGGCTGAGGGTTTTCCGCCGGGCGCCGATTCGCGGTAACCTGATAACCGACAGGCCCGTAGCCGACGGGCCGATGACGCCGGGCCTCATTACCGATGCATCTCGACAGTTTCGTTACCTCCGCCCTGATCCTGCTGCTGGTCACGGCCTTCGCCGTGGCCCTGTTCAAGCATTTCGGGCTGGGCTCCATCCTCGGCCTGCTGGTGGCGGGCATCATCGTCGGTCCGCATTCGCCCGGGCCCTCGCTCACCGATCACGTGGAAGAGGTGCGTCACTTCACCGAGCTCGGCGTGGTGATGCTGCTGTTCGTCATCGGGCTGGAGATGAAGCCGAGCCGGCTGTGGGCGATGCGGCGCGAGGTGCTGGGGCTCGGTTCGCTGCAGATCCTGATCACGGGGGCGGCCATCGGCAGCTATTTCCTGCTCTACCAGGAGCGCTGGCAGGCTGCCCTGCTCATCGGCCTCACCTTCGCCCTGTCATCCACCGCCTTCGTGCTGCAGATGCTGCACGAGCGCGGCGAGATCGCGAGCCCGCACGGCAAGACGGCCTTCTCCGTGCTGCTGATGCAGGACATCGCCATCGTGCCGCTGCTGGCCATCGTGCCCATCATGTCGGCCAGCGGGCGGCTGTCTTCCGAGGTGCCGCTGTGGCAGCAGATCCTGATCGTGCTCGGCATGCTGGCGCTGATCGGGGTGATGGGGCGCTACGTGCTGCCCTGGGTGCTGGACCGTCTGGCGCGCAAGGGCAACAAGGAAGGCTTTCTGCTGTTCGTCATCATGACGGTGTTCCTCGCCGCCTGGGCCATGGACATGGCCGGCCTGTCCATGGCCCTGGGCGCCTTCCTCATGGGCATGCTGCTCTCGGGCTCCCGCTACCGCCTGCAGGTGGAGGCGGCCATCGAGCCCTACAAGGGCCTGCTGATGAGCATGTTCTTCGTCGCTGTGGGCATGTCCATCGACTTCGAGGCACTGGCCGCCGACCCCGTGCTCTTCGCCCAGCACACCGTGGTGATCGTCGCCATCAAGTTCACGGTGCTGTTCCTGCTGGCCCTGGCCTTCGGTTATGCGCAGGGGCTGTCGGCACGGGTGGCGATCCTGCTGGCGCAGGGCGGGGAGTTCGGCTTCGTGCTGTTCGGCGCGGCCAAGGCGCTGAACGTGATCGATGACGCCACCTTCGTCATCGCCGTGGGCGTGATCTCGGTGACCATGCTGGCCACGCCGCTGATGGTGCGCCTCGGCGATGCCCTCGGCCGGCAGGTGGCGCGCCGCCGGGTGAAGGACTCCGCACCCTTCGAGCCCGTGGATGCGGCGGGCGAGCAGCGTGTGGTCGCGCTCGGTGGGTATGGCCAGGTGGGGCATGCGGTGGCCGTGCTGCTGCATTCCAGCGGGGTGCCCTTCGTCGCCTTCGATACCGATCCCGCGCGTGTGGCCCAGGGGCAGCGCGACGGGTTTCCCGTGTATTTCGGCGATATCAGCGACCCGGACCTGCTGGAGGCGGCGCACGTCGGCCGTGCCGCGCTGGTGGTGCTGACCATCGACAAGGTGGCGGCCAGCCTGAACGCCATCTCGCACATCCGCATGCGGTTTCCCAACCTGCCCATCGTGGCGCGCGGGCGCACGCTGGAGGATGTGACCCGGCTCACCGAGGAGGGTGCCACGCACGTCTTCCCGGAGGCGATGGAGAGCAGCCTGCGTCTCGGGCGCCTGGCGCTGGAGATGATACAGGTGCCGGACGACGAGGTGGACGAACTGCTGCACGACGTGCGGTCGGGCGGCTATCGTCTGGTATCCAAGGAAAGCGATGCGGCCTGAGGGTGGCCGCTCAGGGAGGTGTGGCGATGCGAAGATGGCGTTTTCCGATCTCGATGCTGGTGCTGGGCGGTCTGGCCTTCTGGTTCAGCGACCTGTCCAGCAAGGCCTGGCTGCTGTCTGTCATCCTGCCGCTGCTGGTGGCGCTCGCCCTGGTCTCGCTCATGGTCTGGCTGGTGCTGTTTCTGCACGAGGAGGGCTTCGACGATGCCTGGTTCGCGGAGGGTGAAACCGAGCAGGGTCAGGAATCGGGCGAGGGTGGCCCGGTCGACGTGGACGATGGCGGCAGCCCCGGCTAGCTGGGGAGGATCTCCTGCCACTCGCCCTCGATCAGGCCCTCGACGGGGCGGAAGCGGTGCTTGTAGTTCATCTTGCCGCATTCCGGGATGAAGTAGCCCAGATAGAGATGCGGCAGGTGGCGGCGCTGGGCCTCCTCGATCTGCCAGAGGATGGCGTAGGTGCCGAGCCCGCGTGCGATGCCGTCCTCGGGGTCGGAGAAGGTATAGGTCGCCGACAGCCCGTTGGGCAGCAGATCGGTGACGGCCAGCCCCAGCAGTCGCTTGCCTTCGCGAAATTCCACGAACAGCGTGTCGCACCAGTCCGAGACCAGGAAGTTCTCGAAGGTCTCCGGCGTGGGGTCGTCCATGCCGCCACCGGGATGGCGGCCCTGTAGATAGCGTTCGTAGAGGGCGAAATACTCGTCGTCGGCCCGTGCCGGCATGCGGAACACGCCGAGGTCGGCGTTGCGCCGGAGGTTGCGGCGCTGGCTGCGGTTCGGGCTGAAGCGTTCCACCGCTACACGGGTCGGGATGCAGGAGCGGCAGCTCGGGCAATGCGGGGCATAGACGTGCTCGCCGCTGCGGCGAAAGCCGCGGGCGATCAGGTCGCCGTAGACCGCCGTGCTCATCTGCGCGCGCGGGTCGGCCACGGCGCTTACCGCCAGCTGGTCCGGACGGTAATTGCAGTCATGCGGCAGGGTGGCGTAGAAGCTGAGTCGTTTCATGTCGGGCCATGCTCGAGCAGTGTCAACGACTCTAGCACAGGCCCGGTGGGCCCGAAATGCAGGGCATCACAAACGGCGGAATCGGGACGATACGGGGAGTAGTGATAAAGGACGGGGCTTTCGCCCCGTCAAACCCACAGACTGCCAATCACGGAGGTGGTGGCATTCCCGGACTGGAGGGGCCCGGGACATGGAAGGAATCTTGCCTAGCGGTGGCCGCTCTTCAGGAAACGCACGATGTAGTAGCTGCCGATGCCGAAGAGCAGTACCAGGGCGACGATGCTGCCCCAGGCGGCCGGGTCGTTCAGGATGAGTTGCATGGTCGTTGTCCTCTGATGTTCTCGGGATGTCGAAACCGTGGATGCAGGTTAACGCGGCTTCGGACGGCGGGTTTTGATCCAGATCAATAACCCTGTCACAAATAGGTTTTAGCCGCGGGTGCCGCCGGCGACGCGCAATCCCTTGTGGCAGAAGGGTTTCCCCGGTCCGACGGTGGTGGCTGTGGTAGAATCGCCGCTTTTTACGACAACCGTTATCGAGCGACCCCGTCATGCAGCTGGAACAAGACCGCGAATCCCGTATCAGTGCCCTCCATCAGGCCCTCGCCGAGCGCATCCTGATCCTGGACGGGGCCATGGGCACGATGATCCAGCGGCACAAGCTGACCGAGGAACAGTATCGCGGCGAGCGTTTTGCCGACTGGCCCTCGGACCTCAAGGGCAACAACGACCTGCTGGTGCTCACCCAGCCCGAGATCATCCGCGGCATCCACCAGGCCTATCTCGACGTCGGCGCCGACATCATCGAGGCCAACACCTTCAACGCGACCTCCATCTCCATGGCCGATTACGGCATGCAGGATCTGGTGCACGAGATCAACGTGACGGCTGCGCGCCTCGCGCGTGAGGCGGCCGATGCGGCCACCGCGCAGAATCCGGACAAGCCGCGCTTCGTCGCCGGCATCCTCGGTCCGACCAGCCGCACGGCCTCGATCTCGCCCGACGTGAACGACCCGGGCAAGCGCAACATCACCTTCGATGCCCTGGTCGAGGCCTATCTCGAGGCCATCCACGGCCTGGTCGAGGGCGGGGTGGACATCCTGCTCATCGAGACCATCTTCGACACGCTCAATGCCAAGGCGGCCGTGTTCGCGTTGGAGGAATACTTCGACCGTCACGGCCTGCGCCTGCCGGTGATGATCTCCGGTACCATCACCGACGCCTCCGGCCGCACCCTCTCGGGCCAGACCACCGAGGCCTTCTACAACTCGCTGCGCCACGCCAAGCCGCTGTCCATCGGGCTCAACTGCGCGCTGGGGCCGAAGGAGCTGCGTCAGTACGTCGAGGAGATGTCGCGCATCGCCGAGTGCCCGGTGAGTGCCCATCCCAACGCCGGTCTGCCCAACGAGTTCGGCGGCTACGACCTCTCTGCCGAGGATATGGCGAAGGAAGTGGGCGAGTGGGCGCAGAGCGGCTTTCTCAACATCGTCGGCGGCTGCTGCGGCACCACGCCCGAACACATCCGTGCGATTCGCGAGCAGGTGGAGAAGCACCCGCCGCGCCGGATCCCGCAGCCGGCGCCGGCCTGCCGCCTGTCCGGTCTCGAGCCCTGCAACATCGAGGCGGACTCGCTGTTCGTCAACGTGGGTGAGCGCACCAACGTCACCGGCTCGGCCGCCTTCAAGCGTCTGATCCTGGAAGACCGCTACGATCAGGCCCTGGAGGTCGCGCGCCAGCAGGTGGAGAACGGCGCGCAGATCATCGACATCAACATGGACGAGGGCATGCTCGACGGCGAGCAGGCGATGATCACCTTCCTCAACCTGCTCGCCTCCGAGCCCGACATCTCGCGCGTGCCGATCATGATCGACTCCTCCAAGTGGGAGATCATCGAGGCGGGCCTGAAGCGCATCCAGGGCAAGGGCATCGTCAATTCCATCTCCCTGAAGGAAGGCGAGGCGAAATTCATCGAGCAGGCGCGGCTGGTGCGCAAGTACGGCGCCGCTGTCGTCGTCATGGCCTTCGACGAGCAGGGCCAGGCGGACACGAAGCAGCGCAAGGTCGAGATCTGCCGGCGCTCCTACGAGATCCTCACGCAGCAGGTGGGGCTCGCGGCCGAGGACATCATCTTCGACCCGAATATCTTCGCCATCGCCACCGGCATCGAGGAACACAACAACTACGGCGTGGACTTCATCGAGGCCACGCGCGAGATCAAGCAGAGCCTTCCGCACGCGCTGGTCTCCGGCGGCGTGTCCAACGTGTCGTTCTCCTTCCGCGGCAACAACGCCGTTCGCGAGGCCATCCACGCCGTGTTCCTGTACCACGCCATCAAGGCGGGCATGGACATGGGTATCGTCAATGCCGGCCAGCTCGCCGTCTATGACGACCTGCCCGAGGAACTGCGCGAGGCGGTGGAGGACGTGGTGCTCAACCGCCGCGACGATGCCACCGAGCGTCTGCTGGACCTGGCCGAGAAGTACAAGGGGCAGGGTGGCGCCGCGGCGCGCGAAGAGGACCTGTCCTGGCGCGAATGGCCGGTGGCACGGCGTCTCGAACATGCGCTGGTAAAGGGCATCGACAGCTATGTCATCGAGGATACCGAGGAGGCGCGGCTGGCCTTCGCCCGGCCGATCGAGGTGATCGAGGGGCCGCTGATGGACGGCATGAACGTGGTGGGCGACCTGTTCGGCGAGGGCAAGATGTTCCTGCCGCAGGTGGTGAAGTCCGCGCGCGTGATGAAGAAGGCCGTCGCGCACCTCATCCCCTATATCGAGGCCGAAAAGGAAGAGGGCGCCCGTGCCGTGGGAAAGGTGCTCATGGCCACGGTGAAGGGTGATGTGCACGACATCGGCAAGAACATCGTCGGCGTGGTGCTGCAGTGCAACAACTTCGAGGTCATCGACCTCGGCGTCATGGTGCCGGCGCAGAAGATCCTCGATGCGGCGAAGGAGCACGATGTCGACCTCATTGGGCTGTCCGGTCTCATCACGCCGTCGCTCGACGAGATGGTGCATCTTGCGAAAGAGATGGAGCGCCAGGAATTCAGCCTGCCGCTGATGATCGGTGGGGCCACCACCTCGCGTGCGCACACCGCGGTGAAGATCGAGCCGAGCTATACGCGCGGCCCCACCGTGTGGGTGAAGGATGCCTCCCGCGCGGTGGGCGTGGCGCAAAGCCTCACCAGCGAGGGCCTGAAGGAAAAGTACACCGCCCAGCTGCGAGAGGAATACCAGCAGGTGCGCGAGAACCACGCCAAGCGCCGCCGCAGCGAGAAGTGGCTGACGCTCGAAGAGGCGCGCGCCAACAAGGTGAAGATAGACTGGGAAGGTTATGCGCCGCCCAAGCCCGCCTTCACCGGCATCCGGGTGTTCGACGACTTCCCGCTGGCCGAACTGGTCGACTACATCGACTGGACGCCCTTCTTCCATGCCTGGGAGCTGCGCGGTTCCTACCCGAAGATCTTCGACGATGCCGAGCGCGGCGTGGAGGCGAAGAAGCTCTTCGACGATGCACAGAACATGCTGCAGCGCATCATCGACGAGCGCTGGCTCAGGGCCCGCGCCGTGATCGGCTTCTTCCCGGCCAACAGCATCGGCGACGACGACATCGAACTCTATGCCGACGACACGCGCGAGGAGGTGCAGATGGTGCTGCACCACCTGCGCCAGCAGACCGAGAAGCCGGCCGGCAAGCCGAACCGTTGCCTGGCCGACTTCGTCGCGCCGAAGGCGACGGGCCTGGCCGATTACATCGGCGCCTTCGCCGTCACCGCCGGGATCGGCATCGACGAGCACGTGCAGCGTTTCGAGGCCGCGCATGACGACTACCATGCGATACTCCTCAAGGCCCTGGCCGACCGCCTGGCGGAGGCCTTCGCCGAGGTGTTGCACCTGCGCGTGCGCCGAGAGTACTGGGGCTATGCCAAGGACGAGACGCTGGACAACGAGGCCCTGATCCGCGAGGAGTACAAGGGCATCCGGCCGGCGCCGGGTTACCCCGCCTGTCCGGACCATACCGAGAAGGCCCTGATGTGGGAGCTGATCGACCCGGTGGAGAACGCCGGCATCTCGATCACCGAGAGCTTCGCCATGGTGCCCACGGCCGCCGTGTCCGGCTGGTATTTCTCGCACCCGCAGTCGAGCTACTTCGCCGTCGGCCGCATCAACCGCGACCAGGTCGAGGACTACGCGAGGCGCAAGGGCATGAGCCTCGCCGAGGCCGAGCGCTGGCTGGCGCCGAACCTGGGCTACGATCCGGACTGACCACCGGGGCGCGACGGGGCCGGTTGCGGCCCTGCCGCCGTCTGCCTTACCTGCCCCTCACTCAGGCCTGCCGCTCGCTGGCCAGGTGACGTTCGAGGATGTCGACGAAGTCGCGGATGCGGTCGATGTAGCGCACGGGCTCGGTACCCCGGGCGTAGCCGTAGCGCAGTGTCGTGTAGTACTCCTTGCGTGAAAGCAGCGGCAGCACCTCTTTCATCTCCACCAGGCTGTTCGGATCCTTGCCCAGGCGTCGCGCCAGTGAGCGGGCATCGTACAGATGCCCCATGCCGATGTTGTAGGCCATGAGTGCGAACCAGATGCGGTCCCGTTCCGGGATCTCCTCGGGCAGGCGCTGCATCAGGTTGGCGAGATAGCGTGCGCCGCCCTCGATGCTCTGTGCCGGATCGAGCCGGTTGTCCACGCCCACCTCTTCGGCGGTGATGAGGGTGAGCATCATGATGCCGCGTACCCCGGTGGGGCTGCGTGCCGCCGGCTCCCAGTGGGATTCCTGGTAGGCCTGGGCGGCGAGTATGGTCCAGGGGATGTCCTGCGCCGCGGCGGCCTTTTCGAACAGGCGGCGGTACTGCGGCAGGCGGTCTTCCAGCCGGCGCTGGAAGGCGCGCAGGTCGACGTAGTCGAAGGTGTCGATGTGGCCGTAGCTGCGGTGGTAGGCGCGCGCCAGGGTGCCGTCGGCCTCGATCCTGCCAAACCATTCCTCCAGGTAGGCGCCCAGTGCCTCGGCACCTTCCGGCAGTACCCAGGCCAGCGGCTGTTCCTCGGAGATGGCAAAGGGCACGATCAGCTCGGGCAGGTAGCGCCGGTTGATCATCACGATGTTCGAGTCCGCCACCGTGCAGTCCAGCTTGCCGTCCGCCACGCGCTGGAAGATTTCCTCGGTGGAGTAGCGGTTGGTCACCTTCCAGGTCAGCTCGGGGTGGTCCTGTTTCAGTTCCTCCAGCCGCTCCACGTAACTGCTCTCGCCGATCACCATCAGCGAGGCCTGCGGCAGTTCCGCGATGCTGTCCGGCACGAAGCCCTGGCGGTGGCAGACCACCTGCTGCTGGATCTGCTGGTAGCTGGGGCCGAAGCGGTAGCGCGCCGCGCGCTGCGCGGTGCGGGTGAGCCCGGCGGCGGCAAGGTGGCCCTCGCCGCGTTCCACCGCGGCCAGCACCGCCTCCACGCTGTCGACGTAACGGTAGCGTACCGGCACCCCCAGCGACTCGGCGAGTGCCGCCGTGAGCCGGTACTCGAAGCCGTTCAGGCCGTCACGATCCTCGTATACGGTGGTCGGCGCGTTGCGCGTGATCACCACCAGCTCGCCTTCCTCGCGAATGCTCTGCGGGCTGATGGCCACGGGTGCCACCTTGTCCACGCGCGCCTCGCCGTCCTCCGGCGTCTCCGCCGAGCAGGCAAAGAGCAGGGGCAGGGCCAGCAGGCTGGCCAGGCGTTTCAGGGTCTGTCCGGGCGGCAGGGGCATGGAGGCTCCTTGTGATTCTTGTTTAAGAACAGCACCCTAGCATATGTTGCCGGGGGGCTTGTACGCCGGCAGGCGGGATGATCGTGCCGGGCTAAAGCCTGGGTCGCCGGGGCCGCTAACCTGCCAGAGGTATTGACCCATGCGCACCCTGTTTCTCCTGATCATGTTATTGCCGCTCTGCGCCCAGGCCGCGGCGCAGCGCTACGAGGCCCGCTTCGACAAGGCGGACTGGACGGTCGAGCGTGGCGGGGCGCGCTGCGTGGTGCGACAGGTGATCCCGCGCTACGGCGAGGTGCGCTTCCTGCAGGAAGCGGGCGGGGCGCTGGAATTCCGGCTCACGGCGCACCATGGCCCGTCGCGGGAGATACCGGTGTCGGTGCGTACGGAGGCGCCATCCTGGCGCGCAGGGGCACAGGCCGAGCTGCTGGGCGAGCTGCCGCTGGTGAGCGGGCGGCCCTCCATGCTGGTGGCGCAGGATGCGGCCCTGCGCCTGCTGCTGGAGCTGGAGGCCGGGCGCGTCCCGGTGCTGAGCTATGACGACTGGACGCAGCCGTCACGCCGTATCGAGGTGGCGATCTCACCGATCCGGTTCCTGGCGGCGCTGACCACCTTCCGTGACTGTCTCGACGACTTGCCGCCGCCGGCCACCGTGGCCTTCGTCATGCCCGAGGCGGAGTCACCTCCCGAGGTGGAGGCCGCGGCACCGCCCCCCGACAGCGCGGAACGCGAGGCGCGCCGGCGCGAACTCAGGTACCGCATCCTCAGCGGCGGGCGCAACGAGACGGTGCGCATCCGTCTGCCCGGAGAGGCCGGCGGCAGTGCCGAGATCACCGCGATTGCCGAACCCGAGCCCGCACCACTGCAAGACTCCGTGGGCGATGACGGCAAGGCGGACGATGGCGATCCTGTCGCCACACCCGAGCCGCTGGCCGTCTCGCCGCCGGTCCCGCAGAACGATGGTGAGGCCATGGACGGCGAGGCGAAGGCCGACGTCGGCGTGGTCTTCCCGGGTGGTCTGCGCACCGAACCGCCGCCTGCGGCAGAGTAGGCGCAAGCGCGACGCTTTTCCCGTATAATCCCGGGCTTTCATGTCCGCCGTTCGGCGGGCCGAACAACACACGCGATTACCCGGGGAACACTCCATGGCGCAGTCTTCGATCAACAAGGTGGTGCTCGCCTATTCTGGCGGGCTGGATACGTCGGTCATCCTCAAGTGGCTGCAGGAGACCTATGACTGCGAGGTCGTCACCTTTACCGCCGACATCGGTCAGGGCGAGGAGGTCGAGCCGGCCCGCGCCAAGGCCGAGGCCATGGGCGTGAAGGAGATCTACATCGAGGACCTGCGCGAGGAGTTCGTGCGCGACTACGTGTTCCCGATGTTCCGTGCCAACACCATCTATGAAGGCGAGTACCTGCTCGGCACCTCGATCGCGCGCCCGCTGATCGCCAAGCGCCTGGTGGAGATCGCCAACGAGACCGGCGGCGACGCCATCTCCCACGGCGCCACCGGCAAGGGCAACGACCAGGTGCGCTTCGAGCTGGGCGCCTATGCCCTCAAGCCCGGCATCCAGGTGATCGCCCCCTGGCGCGAGTGGGACCTCACCTCCCGCGAGAAGCTGCTGGCCTACGCCGAGCAGCACCAGATCCCGATCGAGCAGAAGCGCGGCAAGAAGTCGCCGTACTCCATGGACGCCAACCTGCTGCACATCTCCTACGAGGGCGGCATCCTGGAAGATCCCTGGGCCGAGCCGGAAGAGGACATGTGGCGCTGGAGCGTCTCGCCGGAGAATGCCCCCAACGAGCCGACCTACCTGGAGCTCAGCTTCGAAAAGGGCGACGTGGTGGCGATCAACGGCGAGCGCATGAGCCCGGCCACCGTGCTCGAGACCCTGAACAGGATCGGCGGTGCCAACGGCATCGGTCGCCTGGACATCGTCGAGAACCGCTACGTGGGCATGAAGTCGCGTGGCTGCTACGAGACCCCCGGCGGTACCATCCTGCTGCCGGCCCACCGCGCCATCGAGTCCATCACGCTGGACCGCGAGGTCGCGCATCTCAAGGATGAGCTCATGCCGCGCTACGCCAGCCTCATCTACAACGGCTACTGGTGGAGCCCGGAGCGGGAGATGATGCAGGCCATGATCGACGCCTCGCAGGCACATGTGAACGGCGTGGTGCGCGTGAAGCTCTACAAGGGCAACGTCACCGTGGTCGGTCGCAAGTCCGAGCGCGACAGCCTGTTCGACGAGAGCATCGCCACCTTCGAGGACGACGCCGGCGCGTACAACCAGAAGGACGCGGAGGGCTTCATCAAGCTCAACGCCCTGCGCATGCGCATCGCGGCCAACCGTCGCGGCTGAGCGGGGATCGGCGGGTGAGGCAGTGGCGAGTCTGGCGCCGCCTGGCAATCGGCCTGCTGGCGCTCGGCCTGTCGGGCTGTGCCACCGTTCGGGGCACGCCCGACCCGCGCGACCCCTGGGAGGGCTACAACCGCGCGATGTTCGAGTTCAACGACGCGGTGGACCGCGCCGTGCTCAAGCCGGCTGCAAAGGGCTATCGCGCCATCACGCCCAAGGCGGTGGATGACAGCGTCTCCAATTTCTTTTCCAACCTCGGTGACATCCCCAACGCACTGAACAATGCCCTGCAGGGCAAGTTCCTGCGCTCCCTGCAGGACATCAACCGCGTGGTCTACAACACCACCTTCGGCATCGGCGGGCTGTTCGACGTGGCCTCGCACATGGGGCTGCCCAAGAGCAACGAGGACTTCGGCCAGACCCTCGGGGTCTGGGGCGTGGATACCGGCCCCTACCTGGTGCTGCCCATCCTCGGTCCGAGCACCCTGCGCGATACCGGCGGGCGCCTGGTGGACGGCTATACGCATCCGCTGCGCGCGGTGGACGACGAGACGCTGGTGTGGTCGCTCGCGGTGCTGCGGGCCATCGACATCCGTGCCGACCTGCTCGATGTCGAGAAGCGGGTGGACGAGGTGGCCTTCGACCGTTACATCACCATCCGCAACGGCTATCTCGATCGCCGCGAATACCTGATTTATGACGGCAATCCGCCGCGGTCGGAGGAAGACGACCTGCTACGCGAGCTGGAGCGCATCGAGTCGGGCGGCTGACGCCGGGGCGGCGGGCCGGCATGCTATGCTTGAGGCCTGTTGCCATCACCCCCAGCGACCGTCATCCGCAAGCGCCAACCCAGTCATGTACGCCACCATCCGCCCCTTTCTCGAACTCTGCGTGATGAGCCGCGGTCCGCAGGACCTGCCGGCCTCGCCGGCCTGGCTCGTCATCGCCACCCTGGGCTATTTCGCCGTCGGCGCCGCCATGGCCTGGCCGCTGTACCCGCCCGGCCTGGCACTGCTGTCGGCAATGCTGGACGTGGCCCTGCTGTTCGGCCTCACCGCCGCCCTGCTGGCCTGGCGCGGCCTGCTCGCCCGCTGGTTGCAGACCGTCCTGGCCCTGGCCGCCAGCGGCCTGGTCATGGGGCTGGTGGCCCTGCCCATCGTCTTCCACCTCTACCGTGCCGTCATCTCCGGTGAGGAGGCCGCCTTCGCGGCCCTGGTCTACTGGGTGCTGGTGGGCTGGATTGTGGCCGTCTACGGCTTCGTCTTCACCCACGCCCTGTCGCTGCGGTCGCGCTGGACGGGCCTGGGGGTGGCGCTGGGCTATTTCGTGGTGAGCTGGGTCGTCATGCAGGCGGCCTTTCCCTCGGGTCAGCTCGGCGGGACGGAGGGCTAGGACATGCACATCCACATCCTCGGCATCTGCGGCACCTTCATGGGCGGCATCGCGGCCCTGGCCAGGGCAGCCGGTCACGAGGTGACGGGCTCGGACGCCAATGTCTACCCGCCCATGTCCACCCAGCTCGAGGCCCTGGGCATCGAGATCTTCCAGGGCTATGAGCCCGCCCATCTCGACCCGGTGCCGGACTGCGTGGTGATCGGCAACGTGATGTCGCGCGGCAACCCGGCCGTGGAGCATGTGCTCAATCGCCGCATCCCCTATACCTCGGGCCCCCAGTGGCTGGCCGAACACGTCCTGAGGGACCGCTGGGTGCTGGGCGTGGCCGGCACCCACGGCAAGACCACCACCGCCAGCCTGCTGGCCTGGATCCTCGAGGCCACCGGGCTGGCCCCCGGGTTTCTCATCGGCGGGGTGCCGGAGAACTTCGGCGTCTCCGCGCGCCTGGGCGAGGGGCCGTTCTTCGTGGTCGAGGCCGACGAGTACGACACGGCCTTCTTCGACAAGCGCTCCAAGTTCGTGCACTACCGCCCGCGCACCCTGGTGCTGAACAACCTCGAGTTCGATCATGCCGACATCTTCGACGATCTCGAGGCCATCCAGCGCCAGTTCCATCACCTGGTGCGCACCGTGCCCGGCGAGGGGCTGATCGTGGCCAACGCCATGGATGACAACCTCGAGCATACCCTGGCGCGCGGCTGCTGGACCCCGGTGGAGGGCTTTGCCATCGACCGCGGCGAGTGGCAGGCCGAACCGCTGGCGGCCGACGGTTCGCGCTTCCGGGTGCTGCAGCATGGCAAGGACGTGGGGACGGTGGACTGGGCGCTGATCGGCGAGCACAACATGATGAACGCCCTGGCGGCGATCGCCGCCGCCCGCCATGCCGGGGTGCCGGCCCAGCATGCCGTCGATGCCCTGGGCGACTTCGCCGGCATCAAGCGACGCATGCAGCTGCGCGCCGAGGTCGGCGGGGTACGCGTGTACGACGACTTCGCCCACCACCCCACGGCGATCCGCACCACCCTGGCCGGGCTGCGGGCACGGGTGGGCGGGGAGCGCATCGTCGCCGTGCTGGAGCCGCGTTCCAACACCATGCGCATGGGCGTGCACCGGGACAGCCTTGCCCCGGCCCTGGCCGGGGCCGACGAGGTGCTGCTCTACGCCCCGCCGGGACTCGGCTGGTCGCTGGACGCCGTGGCCGAGGGGCTGGGCGGGCACGGCAGGGTCTGCGCGAGTGTCGAGGCGATCGTCGAGCACCTGGTCGCCCATGCCGCCCCGGGCGATCACCTGCTGATCCTCAGCAACGGCAGTTTCGACGGGCTGCACGAGACCCTCATCCGCCGCCTCGGCGAGACCACGGAGGGGCAGGGATGACGTGGCCGGACTCCTTGGGTATGCTGGTCCGATTCAACCTTGAAGTGCCCTCATGCTAGAACTGCAGCCCCGCACCGAGCCGGACCAGATCGGCAAGTACATCATCAAGCGTCGCATCGGGCGTGGCAGCATGGGCGTGGTCTACGAGGGCTATGACCCCTTCGTGCAGCGCCCCGTGGCGATCAAGGTCGCGAGCCCCGAGGCCAGCGATCCGGCCACCAAGCGCCGCTTCCAGCGCTCCTTCTTCATCGAGGCACATGCGGCCGGCAATCTGCATCATCCCAACATCGTCTCGGTGTACGACGCCGGTATCGATGGCGTGCAGAACTACATCGTCATGGAGCTGGTGCAGGGCAAGACCCTGCAGGTCTTCACCCGCGGCGACGAGCTGCTGGACGTGGACAAGGCCGTGGACGTCGTCTTCAAGTGCTGCAAGGCGCTGGACTACGCGCACCGCGAGGGCGTGGTGCACCGCGACATCAAGCCCAGCAACATCATGCTCACCGACGACGGCACGGTGAAGATCATGGACTTCGGCATCGCCCAGCTCGAACAGCTGGACGAGACCCAGCCGGTGGGGTTGATCGGCTCGCCCAACTACATGTCGCCCGAGCAGGTGAAGGACGAGCCCGTCGGGCCGCAGAGCGACATCTACTCGCTGGGCGTGGTGATGTTCGGCCTGCTCACGCGTCGCCTGCCCTTCGAAGCCGACACCTACCACTCGCTGGTCTACCAGATCGTGCACAACGCACCGCCCTCGATCCGCGACTTCCGGCCCGACCTGCCCGAGGCGCTGGACCAGGTGGTGCAGAAGGCCCTGGCCAAGCGCCTGGAAGACCGTTACCAGAACGGCGTGGAGTTCGCCGCCGACCTCAGCCGCCTGTTCGACCAGCTGCGCCTGGCCGGTCGCCAGATCGAGAACCTCGAGCGGCGCGACATGCTCACCCAGCTCGATTTCTTCCGCGACTTCACCATGGAGGAGATCCAGGAGGTGATGTACGCCGCCACCTGGGTGAACTTCGAGGCCGGCGATACCGTCATCAACGAGGGCGACATCGACGACACCTTCTACATCATCGTCAACGGCTCGGCGGTGGTGGAGAAGGGTGGCCGGCCCATCGGCTGGCTCAACTCCGGCGACTGCTTCGGCGAGATCGGCTTCATCACCCACCAGCGGCGCACGGCCACCATCATCGCCGAGAGCCCGCTCACGCTGATGAAGATCAACGCCACCCTCATCGGCCAGGCCTCCGATCACTGCCAGCTGCGCTACTACAAGGCCTTCACCGAGACGCTCATCCGCCGTCTCTCCGAGACCAACAAGCTGCTGGCCAAGGAACAGGAGCGCGAGGGGTGACCCGCCCCCGCGTCGGCTCCGTCGCGCTGGCCATCACCGGGGCCTCCGGTGCGCCCTATGGCCTGCGCCTGCTCGAATGCCTGCTCGGCCAGGGTGTGGAGGTGCATCTCATGCTCTCCAGGCCCGGCCAGCTCGTCATCGGCATGGAGACCGAGGTGAAGCTGCCGGCGCGCCCGGCGGCGATGCGCCGCTTCCTCGCCGAACGCTATGGTGCGGCCGAGGGCCAGCTGCACGTCTACGACCGCGAGCAGTGGACGGCCCCCGTGGCCAGCGGCTCGGCCGTTCCGGATGCCATGGTCGTCTGTCCCTGCACCACGGCCACGCTCTCGGCCGTGGCCACCGGTGCCAGCCGCTCGCTCATCGAGCGGGCCGCTGACGTGGTGCTCAAGGAACGCCGCCAGCTCATCCTGGTGGTGCGCGAGACGCCGTTCTCCGAGATCCACCTCGAGAACATGCTGCGCCTCGCGCGCATGGGCGCGGTGATCATGCCCGCCAACCCCGGTTTCTATCATCGCCCCACGCGCATCGAGGAGCTGGTGGATTTCATGGTCGCGCGCGTGCTCGACCACCTGGGGCTGGAACAGGACCTCGTCGCCCGCTGGGGCGAGGACGTGCCGGACGATGACTGAATTCGGTACCGAACGCATCCCGCTCTTCCCCCTGCATACCGTGCTGTTCCCAGAGGGGCTGCTGCCCCTGCGCATCTTCGAGGCCCGCTACATCGACATGGTGCGCGAGCGCCTGCGCAGCGACGGTGTCTTCGGCATCTGCCAGATCCGCGAGGGCGTGGAGGCCGGCGGGCCGGCCGAGATCCACACCGTCGGAACCAGCGCGCGCATCGTCGACTGGACGCAGACCCCGGACGGCCTGCTCGGCATCACCGCCTGCGGCGAGCGCCGCTTTCGCGTTATCGAGAGCCAGGAGGAGGACAACGGCCTGCGCATGGGCGTCATCCAGTGGCTGCCCGGGGAAAATGACACACCGCTGCCACCGGAATTTGAATCCCTGGGACAGCTGTGCGAGCGTATCCTGCATGAAATCGGCGGCCCGCTGGCCGAGCACCCGCACTGCGACCGTGCCGGCTGGGTCGGCGCCCGTCTGACCGAGCTGCTGCCGCTGGCGCCCGAGGTCAAGCAGGCCCTGCTCGAACAGGCCGATCCCCTGGCCCGGCTGTTCCAGCTGCGCGACGCCATGCTCGAGGCGCAGACGCGCTGAGCGCGCCATTCACCGTTTTCGTCTACGCTCAATCCATTCCTTTACGCACTCTCCGGGAGACTGTCTTGGCTACTCTGGAACTCACCGCTGAAAATTTCGAATCCACCGTCACCGGCAACGACATCGTGATCGTCGATTTCTGGGCCCCCTGGTGCGGCCCCTGCCGCGCCTTTGCGCCCATCTACGAGTCCATGTCCGAAAAGCACGACGACATCGTCTTCGCCAAGGTCAACACCGAGGAAGAACAGGGCTTGGCCGCCCACTTCCAGATCCGCTCCATCCCCACGCTCATGATCTTCCGCGAGCAGGTCATCCTCTTCGCCCAGCCCGGCATGCTGTCCGAGGGCCAGTTCGAGGAAGTCATCGGCAAGGTCCGCGAGGTCGACATGGCGCAGGTGCACGCCGAGGTCAAGCGTCAGCAGGCCGAGATGGAGCAGGGTGGCCAGGCCTGATACCAGGGCTGATAAAGAGCCGAAAACTGCGACGCGGTTCATTTGTGCATACGGGAATCCCTGCCTATGCTCCCTGTGATGCCCACTGCCGGGCATCGGTACCACCAAAGGGAACAGCAAGGAGAAACAGGCAATGCGCAATGGAACGGTCAAGTGGTTCGACAACAAGAAGGGTTACGGCTTCATCTCCCCGGAGGACGGCACGCAGGACGTGTTCGTCCACTTTTCCACCATCCAGATGGATGGCTATCGCACCCTCAATGAAGGCCAGCTCGTCGCCTTCGAGTCGGAGGCGGGAAAGAAGGGCCCCCAGGCCACCCTGGTGACGGCCAGCGCCTGACCCGTCGAGCCACAGGCCCTGCGCCACGGGTGCAGCGGCCGAAACAGAAACGCCACGCATCTGCGTGGCGTTTTTCATGGTGGGCCGGACAGGTCGGGATGTGGCCTGTGCCGCCCTCTGCCGGTGTTCTTCTGCTCAGGGTACCGGCACGCGTACCTTGGGCTGCAGGGCCCGGCCCTCGGCGTCGTAGTAGTCGGGTCCGATCAGGGCCAGACTGCCGCAGGTCTCGCGCAGTTTCAGGACCTGGGCGGCGGGCAGGGCATTGAGGGCCAGATGCACGATCTCGTCCAGGGTGAGCGCGCACTCGACGCCCTCGATGCGCAGCGTCCAGCCGGGCTCGCCCGAGAGCAGGCTGACGGCCCCCGGATCGCCCACGGCCAGCGGCTTCATGCCGCTGTAGTGCCCCGCGCAGGCCACCAGCAGGGCCTCGCCCTCGAGCCGGCGGCACGCGCCCCCGGCATCCTCGATCTCGATCGCGCCGTCGGGCAGCGGCGTGTCCAGTGTCCTGCAGTCGGTCATGGCGTCATGGCTGGGGAAATGGGATACCAGATGTAGCGCGAGCGCTAGGGCGAATCAAGTTCCCGGGTCGACGGCAGGGTGATCGGGGGGTGCCCGTAGCGCCCGCGCATCCAGTTGATGGCGCGCAGCACGCCCGGGCGCGTCACCACCCAGCGCTCCAGGGCGAACTTGCCCGGGAAGTTCAGCAGGAGCAGGCCGATCATGATGGTGATGAGCCCCTGGCCCGGCAGCACCAGCATCGCAATCCCCATCAGCAGCACCAGGAGGCCGAACAGGTTCTTCAGCAGGAACAGGGTCCAGCGCAGCACGGGGTGGCGGTAACGCAGCTCGTCGAGGAAGGGGTGGCGCTGGTGGAAATAGTCGGGCGGGATGCGCACCACCAGCCAAGGCAGCAGCGCCAGGCTGGCGATGAAGCCCAGGGCGGATAGGGCACCCGCCCAGAGCAACAGGGTTTCGTGCTGGCCAAGCCAGCTCAGCAGGGTTTGCAGCATGCGGGGTCCGAAGGCGGATCATGGGCAACCAGTATGGGTGGCACATTGTATGTGGCCCGGCTGGCCCGGCAAAGGTTCCCCGGTATTCCTCCCCTGCCTCAGGAGGCCTGCGAGTTGCGCAACGGGTAGGCGAGGTCGCGCAGCCAGTCCAGCGCCAGCTCGCGGTTGCGGAAGGTGGCTACCGGCAGGTTGCGGTTGCGCATGAGGCGCTGCTGCAGCTCGACGATGCGGGCCGTGCTGTGGCGATAGACGAGGAAGGCCATGCCGCGGATCAGGGGATGATCGCCGGTACTGCGCATGGCCTCGAGCGAGAGGGAGTAGTCGTGCTGCTTGTCGATGAGCAGGTGACAGGGGGTCCCGATCTCTTCGCCGAGGAAGCGATGGAAGTGCTGGCTCATCTCGGCGTCGATCTCGATGGCCGGGGCGGCGGTGACTTCGTAGATGTCGCTCTCCAGGCGGGAGATGCGGGCGAAACCCAGATCGAAATGTTGCATGTTGAACGGTCCTTGTTGGTGACGGCTCCATTGTGCCGGTGGTGCAACGGGTCGGATGTGCGGGTAGCCCCGCTGTATGAAAAACGGGAATTCTGCCTATGTCTGCCTGTTCCGGGTGAGTCCGGGACCGGCGATGCCGGTCCCGGATCTTGCCCTGCTTTCTGCTCAGGCCTTGCCCTGAAGCTGCAGCACCACGGCCTCGTTTTCCAGGGTCGAGGTGTCCGAGGTGATCTCCGCACCCTTGGCGATGTCACGCAGCAGGCGGCGCATGATCTTGCCCGAGCGGGTCTTGGGCAGGCCGTCGGCGAAGCGGATGTCGTCGGGGCGCGCGATCGGGCCGATCTGCTCGGTCACCCAGCCACGCAGCTCCTTGACCATCTCGTCGGCATGCGCGCCGGTGGGGCGGTCGCCCTTGCAGATCACGTAGGCGACGATGGCCTCGCCCTTGACGTCGTCCGGGCGTCCCACCACGGCGGCCTCGGCGACCTTCTCGTGGGCCACCAGGGCCGACTCGATCTCCATGGTGCCCAGGCGGTGGCCGGAGACGTTCAGCACGTCGTCGATGCGGCCCATGATCCAGAAGTAGCCGTCGGCATCGCGACGTGCGCTGTCGCCGGCCAGGTAGTACCTGCCGCCGAACATCGGCCAGTAGGTCTTCACGTAGCGCTCGTCGTCGCCCCAGATGGTGCGCAGCATCGAGGGCCAGGGTTTCTTGATGACCAGGTAGCCGCCCTTGTTGGGCTCGGTGATGGAGTTGCCGTCGTCGTCCACCACGTCGGCGGCGATACCGGGCAGCGGGCGGGTGCAGGAGCCGGGCTTGGTGGCGGTCACGCCCGGGATCGGGGCGATCATGTGGGCGCCAGTCTCGGTCTGCCACCAGGTATCCACGATCGGGCAGTTCTCGCCACCGATCACGCGGTGATACCACATCCAGGCCTCGGGATTGATGGGCTCGCCCACGGTGCCGAGCAGGCGCAGCTTGCCGAGGTCGTAGCTGGCCGGGATCTCGTCGCCCAGCTTCATCAGGGCGCGGATGGCGGTGGGGGCGGTGTAGAAGATGGTGACGTCGTGGTCCTGGGCCACCTTCCAGAAGCGGCCGCCGTCCGGCACGGTGGGGGCGCCCTCGAACATCACCTGGGTGGTGCCGACGGCCAGCGGGCCATAGGCGACGTAGGTGTGGCCGGTGATCCAGCCGACGTCGGCGGTACACCAGAAGACGTCGCCATCCTGCTGGTCGAAGACCCACTTGTTGGTGCAGATGGCATTGAGCAGGTAGCCGGCGCTGGAGTGCTGGATGCCCTTGGGCTTGCCGGTGGAGCCGGAGGTGTAGAGCAGGAACAGCGGGTGCTCGGCGTCCACCCATTCCGGTTCGCAGTCGTCGGACTGGCCGGCGATGGCATCGTGCCACCAGATGTCGCGGGAGCCATCCATCGGCACGTCGTGCCCGGTACGGCGGAAGACGATGTTCTTCTCGATGGAGGGGCAGCCGTGGGCCATGGCCTTGTCGACGGCGGCCTTGAGTTCGACGATCTTGCCGCCGCGGTTGCCGCCGTCGGCGGTGATGACCATCTTGGCCTCGGCGTCGTTGATGCGGTCGCGCAGGGCCTCGGCGGAGAAGCCGCCGAAGACCACGGAGTGGATGGCGCCGATGCGCGCGCAGGCCTGCATGGCCACCACGGCCTCGGGGATCATCGGCATGTAGATGACCACGCGGTCGCCCTTGGCGATGCCCTGGGCCTTGAGCGCATTGGCGAAGCGGCTCACCTCGCTGTGCAGCTCGTTGAAGGTGATCCTGCGTACGTCGCCCGGCTCGCCCTCGAAGACGATGGCGACCTGGTCGCCCCGCTCGGCCAGGTGGCGGTCGATGCAGTTGTAGGAGACGTTGAGCTTGCCGTCGGTGAACCAGCGGAAGTGCGGCGCCTTGCTGTCGTCGAGCACGGTCGTGAACGGCTGCTTCCAGTCGATCTCCTCGCGCGCCAGGTCGGCCCAGAATCCCTCGTGGTCGGTCTCGGCCTTCCGGTACATGGCCTCGAGGTCCGCGGCCTTGATGCGCGCGTTCTTCTGGAAGGCCTCGGAGGGTTCGAAGAGCCGGTTCTCCTGCAGAGTGGATTCAATGTTTTCGCTCATTGTCATCTCCCGGTTTTATGGCTTTGCCTGGATGCCAGCCTGCGACATTCAGGACGGATAGAGTATCTGTGCCAGTGACACGCGGCGGCCGGCGCCGTAGTCGTTGGCCTGTGCCAGGAACAGCTCCGCGGTGGCGATGGCGTCGCCCAGGGCGTCGTGTGCCTGGTGAATGGGTAGATTATAACGCGCCCGTACCGCAGCCAGGCTGAGGTCGCGCGCCTTGTAGGGCTGGCCGCGCCGTTCGAAGCGCCGTCGTGCCAGCCATTCCGTGTCGATCGTGGGGATCACGATGCCGCCGCCGTACACGCGCCGGCAGGCGGCATCGATGAACCGCAGCTCCATGCGGGCATGGTGCGCCACCATCACGTGCCCACGCAAGGCGGCCAGCAGCGCGGCCAGGGCTTCGGCCAGCGGGGCACCGGTGGCGGCATGGGTGTCGGTGATCTTGTGGATCACCGCACTCTCCGGGGCCATGTCGCGCTCCGGCCGGACCAGCAGGCGCCGGGCACCACCCAGCCGGATGCCGCCCCCCTCGATCGGTACCCAGCCGATGCTCACGATGTCATCGACCAGCGGATTCAGTCCCGTCATCTCCAGGTCCACCGCCAGCAGCGGCGCCTGGTCGAAGCCGGCGCGCGCGGGCGGGAAGCCCTCGCGCAGGTAATCACGCAGCGGCCCTGCAGGCGCCTTGCGCAGCAGCCAGCGGCGCCGCAGCTCGTTCCACCACATGCCGCCGAGCAGGGTCATGCGAAGCGCCCGCCCTGGTAACGCTGATTGAGGGCCGCCTGCACGGTGCGCACCACGCGAAAGGCCTGCTTGAGGTGAGAGCGCTCGGGGGAACTCAGGCGGCGCGGGTCCAGGTAGTTGTCGGGCTGGTCGCCGCGGCGCAGGGCATCGGCCTGGTGACGCAGGCGCAGGCCGGCGATGAATTCATAGGCCTCGATCAGGTCCTGGGCGGTCTCCCGGTGCATGACGCCGCGCTCACCCGCCGCGCGCAGGCGCTCCAGGGTGTTGACCGCGGCGATGCCGTTGACCAGGGCGTAGAGCCTCGCGATGTCGACGATGGGGATGAGCCCTTCGCGCTTGAGGTCCAGGGTGTCGGCCTGCTCCTCGTGGGTGCTGAGCACGAAGCCGTTGAAGATGCCCAGCGGTGCCCGGTGGCGCAGGGTGTTGCCGGCCAGGTGGGCGTGGAAGATCTGGTTCTCCTGGCAATCCTCGAGCACGCCACTGCGCAGTTCTTCCAGCAACTCCTGCTCGCCCGTGATCAGGCGCAGGTCGAAGAAGTTGGCCACATACATCATCGACTTGCGTTCAGGCGCTTCGATCCAGCCGCGGAAATAGCGCCGCCACTGGGCCAGCGGTTGGCGCCACTGCGGATTGCGCGCCATCACCTCACCCGGGCAGAGGACGAAGCCGCAGGCGTCCAGCCCCTGGTTCACCCGCTCGGCCAGGCCCTCGAACCAGGGGCCGTGGCGGGTGGGGTCGTAGCGGTCGTCGAGCAGCAGCAGGTTGTCCTGGTCGGAGCTGAGCGTCATCTCGCGCCGGCTCTGCGAGCCCACGGATACCCAGGCATAGGGGACGGGCGCGGGGCCGAGTGCGGCCTCGGCCAGTTCGACCAGGCGCCGCGTGGCAGCATCGGCGATGGAGGTGACGACCTGCTGCACGTCGCTGCCACGCGCACCCGTGCCCACCAGGCGCAGCTGGATCTCCGGCAGCTCGGCGCAGGCGCGGGCCACGGCCTCGGGGGAGTCGCAGCGTTCGATGTCGGCAACGAGGTAGACCGCGCTGGTGGCCTGCTGGCGCACGAAGTCGATGGCGGTGACCAGGCCCACGGGCCGTCCCGCGTCCACCACCGGCAGGTGCCGGATGTTGCGGCGGGTCATCTCCAGCAGGGCCTCGAAGGCGGACATGTCCGGGGAGACGGTATAGAGGCGGGTGGTCATGATCCGCGCCACCGGCTCCTCGGGCGAGACCTCGCCGACCACGCAGTGGCGACGCAGGTCGTGGTCGGTGATGAGCCCGGCCAGCTCGCCGTTCTTCAGCACCAGCAGCCCCGAGGTCTTGCGGTCCATCATGCGGCCTGCCGCCTCGCGGATGCTGGCCTCGGCCGGGATGCCGTAGTCCAGCGGCCGCAGCAGGTCGCTGACGTCCAGGCGGGTGATGTCGCTGGCCGGCGTGCGGTCGGTCTGCAGCCGCGTGTAGGCCTGCTGCAGGCGCTTGCCGGCCGATGCCCGGAAGTAGCCGTCCAGTACCGGGAAGCTGGTGCGCAGGTGGTCCAGACGCCCGCAGGGCAGCAGATAGACGAGGCTGTCCTCGACGATGCGACCGGTGATGTCTTCACCCAGCGGGGGCTGGTCCTGCAGGGCCTCGCCGAGGCAGGTGTCGGCATATACCTCGCCCTCCTGCAGGCGCTCGACCAGGCGGTTGCCCGCATCGCGAAACTCCGCCGCGCCGGTGCGAAACAGGTACAGCGACGTCGTATCGTCTCCCGCATCGGCGGGTGGGAAGGGGCTGCCATGGCGCAGGTAGCGGATGGAGAGCTCGCGCGCGATGTGCTCGCGTGCCTCGTCCGTACACGCATCGAAGGGTGCATGCCCGGCGAGGAACTGACAGATGTCGGCGAGTTCGGCGTCCATGGGTTCGATTCGGGTTCTACTTCGATCCGGTTGGGTGAGGTGCGGTACCCGTGATCAACGGGTCGTCATCCCGAATCCTTTTCTCATCAGGCCGTTGCGCGGCGTGATCAGAAAAGGATTGCCTCCAGGGTAAAAACGCAGGGCCGGGGTGACCCCGACCCTGCGTCCGTTCATCCGTGCTGCTTAGCCGAGGTTCTTCGGCACACGGATATCTTCCACCAGATGCTGGATGTGATCCGGCGGCGGGGTGGTCAGCTTCGACACCACGAAGGCGGTCACGAAGTTGAGCAGCGCACCCACGGCGCCGAAGGACTCGGGCTGAATGCCGAGGAACCAGTTGCTGGCGTTGTTGGCCATCATCTCGGTGCCCGGGATGAAGAACCATCCCTTGAACCAGAAGATGTAGATCAGGGTGCTGAACAGGCCCACCAGCATGCCGGCGATGGCACCGGTGCTGTTCAGGCGCTTGTAGAAGATACCCATGATCAGGGCCGGGAACAGCGAGGAGGCGGCCAGACCGAAGGCCAGTGCCACCACCTGTGCGGCGAAGCCCGGCGGATGCAGACCCAGCCAGCCGGCCACCAGGATGGCGCCCGCCATGGCGATGCGTGCCGACAGGAGCTCGGCCTTCTCCGAGATGTCGGGCACGAATACCCCCTTGAGCAGGTCATGCGAGACCGCCGAGGAGATGGCCATCAGCAGGCCTGCCGCGGTGGACAGTGCCGCCGCCAGACCACCGGCCACGACCAGGGCGATGACCCAGTTCGGCAGGTTGGCGATCTCGGGGTTGGCCAGCACCATGATGTCGCGGTCGACCTTCAGTTCGCTCTCATCCGCCGCCGCACGGTACTGGATGCGGCCGTCACCGTTCTTGTCCTCGAACTTGAGCAGACCGGTGGTCTCCCAGTTCTGGAACCAGGTCGGGCGGTCCTCGTACTTGAGCGCACCGTCTTCAGCGGCAATCGGGCCCGGCTGCACGGTGTTGATCAGGTTGTAGAAGGACATCGCACCCACGGCCGGAGCGGTGGTGTAGAGGATGGCGATGAAGAACAGCGCCCAGCCGGCGGAGGCACGCGCGTCACGCACCTTCGGCACGGTGAAGAAGCGCACGATGACGTGCGGCAGACCCGCCGTACCGATCATGAGCGACAGCGTCAGTGCCACCATGTTGAGCGTGGTGCCCTTCATGACGGTGTACTGCGCGAAGCCCAGCTCCACCAGCACCTGGTCGAGCTTGGCCAGCAGGTGCGTGCCGTCGGCCACCGTGCTGCCCAGGCCCAGCTGCGGGAGCGGGTTGCCGGTGAGCTGCAGCGAGATGAAGATCGCCGGTACGGTGTAGGCGAAGATCAGCACCACGTACTGGGCGATCTGGGTATAGGTGATACCCTTCATGCCGCCGAGCACCGCGTAGATGAACACGATCGCCATGCCGCTGAACAGGCCGGTGTTGTAGTCCACTTCCAGGAAGCGGGAGAAGGCCACGCCAATGCCCTTCATCTGGCCGATGACGTAGGTGATCGAGGCCACGATCAGGCAGATGACGGCGACGATGCGCGCGGTCTGCGAGTAGTAGCGCTCACCGATGAACTCCGGCACGGTGAACTTGCCGTACTTGCGCAGGTAGGGCGCGAGCAGCATGGCAAGCAGCACGTAGCCGCCGGTCCAGCCCATCAGGTACACCGAGGCATCATAGCCGTTGAAGGCGATGAGGCCGGCCATGGAGATAAAGGATGCCGCGGACATCCAGTCCGCCGCGGTGGCCATGCCGTTGGCGACGGGGTGGACCCCCTTGCCCGCGACATAGAATTCGCCGGTGCTGGACGCGCGGCTCCAGATGGCAATGCCGATATAGAGCGCGAACGTCGCACCGACGACGATCCAGGTCATTGTTTCGAGAGTC
Source organism: Chromatiales bacterium (assembly GCA_014762505.1). Taxonomy (NCBI): domain Bacteria; kingdom Pseudomonadati; phylum Pseudomonadota; class Gammaproteobacteria; order Chromatiales; species Chromatiales bacterium. The sequence goes on from JABURS010000033.1 coordinate 65,012, forward strand.
ATTATGGAATCTCCCCCTTAGTCTTCGTGAACGCCGAATTCGCGATCAAGCTTGTTCATGCGCCAGGCGTAGAAGAAGATCAGCACCAGGAAGGTGTAGATCGACCCCTGCTGGGCAAACCAGAAACCGAGCTTGTAGCCACCGATCTGAATGGCGTTGAGCGGTTCGACCAGAATGATCCCGAACAGATAGGACGCGACAAACCAGATCACCAGACAGGAGATCAGTAGTTTGAGGTTCGCGGCCCAGTACTCCCTCGTCTTACCTGAGAGTTCCATGGTGTCCTCCCGTGTCTTCGTTGTGGTTGGAATTTACGTACGTCATTTCACTTTTCCTTGCTTCTTTCACCTTGCCTTGCTTGGTTCTCAGCCTGACTACAGCTGATATTCCAGAGCCAGTTTCGACTGGAGCTTCCGTGCCTGTCGAAACGCCTCCTTCAGAATGCGTCGGTCCAGCTCGCTGAGCGTGTCCGGATCGATGTGGTTGCTGAGCTCGCGCCCCTCGCGGCTTTGCTCTGCATGCAGGCGCATGCGCAGGAACTGGATGTAGTGATAGGCATCCACCCAGGCGTCGACGTCTGGCTTGCGCAGCTTGCCGTTTTCCTGTGCACCGCGTAGCCGGTCCACGGTGTGGGTGGCATCCACTTCCGCCCCCAGGGCGATGATGCGCGCACCGTCGACGAAGGGGGTGAGGCCGTTGGTCTTGAGGTCCAGGGTGTGGTCGTGATCGCCACCGGTGGTGAGCTTGAAGTCGCGGATCACGCCAAGCGGCGGACGGATGCGCAGCGCATTGGCGGCCATCTGCCGGCGGAAGCGGCTGTTGCGCCCGGTGGCGCGCAGCAGGTGCGCGCGCAGTTCGTCCACCTCGGAAAGCGGCGGGGTGATGGGGCGGAAGTCGAAGAAGATGGAGCTCTTCAGCAGATGCTCGGGCGTACCCTGGTCGATCCAGCGGTCGAAGCGGGCGCGCCATTCCTCCGCGCTCAGGCAGCACTCCGGGTTGCTGGCCATGATGTTGCCGGGGCACAGCGGGAAGCCGCACTCGGCCAGGCCCTCGTTGATCTGTCGCGCCATGGGCAGCAGCCGCTGGCGCAGGGTGTCGGCGTCCTGGCCCTCGGGTACGCGGAACAGGATGCCGTTGTCCTGGTCGGTCTTGAGGGTCTGTTCCTGGCGGCCCTCGCTGCCGAAGGCCAGCCAGGTGTAGTCGATGTCACCGACCTCGAAGTCCTGCTCGCAGAGGGTGATCACGCGCTGGGCGATGTGGTCGTTGAGCAGGGTGATGAGCTGGGTGATCTGATCGATCTCCGCGCCCTGGGCGATCATCTGCCCGACCAGCTTGTGGATGTCGCCGGCCACCTGGGCGACGGCCGCCACGCTGCCCGCGCCGGTGATGCGGCGGCTCACGCTGCCGATGCTGATCTGCTGCAGGGCGAAGAGGTCGCGCTCGGAGAGCACCCCGGCCAGGCGGCCGCGTTCCACCACGCACAGGTGGGTGACGCCGTGCTCGGCCATCTTCAGCGCGGCCTCGAAGGCATAGGCATCGGTCGGGATGGTGATCGGGTCGGGCGTCATCACCTCGGCGATGGGTGTGTCCAGTCGCCGTTCGTCCAGCACCACGCGCCCGAGCAGGTCCTTGAGGGTGAATATGCCCAGCGGGTGACCGGCCTCGTCCACCACGATGATGCTGCCCACCGCATGTTCACGCATGGTGAGCAGGGCCTCGCCCAGCACCGTGCCCGGGGTACAACGTACCGTCTGCGCCTGCATGCGGTCGGAGACGCGGTAGTTGAGGGCGGTGTCGCCGCTGAGTGCCGTGACGGTGCTGGCCTGGATGCGGCGTTGGGCCTGGTCGAGCAGGTTGGCCAGCCGACGGGTGCAGAAGTCGTTGAAGGCGGGACTGCGCTTGAGGAGCTTCTCGAAGTCGTCGCGGCGCAGCTCGTAGCAGAAGCAGTCCTCGGCGGCGCGGTGCACGGTGCGTACCGGGCGGTGGGCGAGCAGGGCACCGATGGGGAAGCACTCGCCCGGCACCAGTTCCCAGGCGTTGCCCGAGATCTGTTCGTCCTCGCTCGGCGTTTCGCCGCGCACGCGCCCCTGCTTGATGATGATGAAGCGGTCGGCGGGCCCGGCGGCGGGGTCGGTGATCTTGGCGCCGCGCGCGTGGAAGCTCAGCTCCAGGCGCTTGGCCAGGAATTCGAGGTCGGCCGCCTCCATCTGGTCGAAGGGGGCGTGACGGCGCAGGAAGTCCAGGACAGGGCCGAGTACGCTGCCGTTCTGGGACTGATTGTCGGGTTTCGGGTCGGCCATCGGCGCAGTGGGTCCGGGGTTTGGTACCTAGCTGCAAGCATTGTGCCGGGACTGTTTTTCGAAAAATCAATCACTTGGCTTAAGGCATGGCGCACCGGTGTTACCGAGGGTAACACCGGTGTTACGGGGCGTGACAGGCATCACAGCCCCTGGTCGCGCTGGGTCGGCCTAGCCGCGCTGGCGGGGGATGCCCATGCGCTGGCGCCGTTCCCACAGGGCCTTGCGGCTGATGCCCAGGCGCCGGGCCAGTTCGGTCTCGGTCATCTGGCCCTGGTTCTCCAGCACGAAGCGGCGGAAGTAGTCGTCGAGGCTCAGCTCGGGCATGTCGGCCTCGCCGGGTTCCGGCGCCATTGCCGGGTTCAGGCCCAGGTGCTCAGGGGTGATCGCGCCGTCGGCCAGGATGACGGCGCGCTCCAGGGCGTTTTCCAGCTCGCGCACGTTGCCCGGCCAGCGGTGTCGGGCGATGGCCTCGCGGGCGGCCGGGCTCAGCGCCGGCGGTGTGCGGCGCAGGCGGCGGCCGATCTTGTCCAGCAGGTAGGCGGTGAGCGGTTCCAGATCCTCGGGACGTTCACGCAGGGGTGGCAGTTCGAGCTGCACGACCTTCAGCCGGTAGTAGAGGTCTTCGCGGAAGCTGCCTTCCCGCACCATGGCCTCGAGGTCGCGATGGGTGGCGGCCACCAGGCGGATGTCCACGTGGCGCTCGCCGGTGGCGCCCACGCGGCGGATCTCGCCTTCCTGCAGCACCCGCAACAGGCGCGACTGTGCGGCGGGGGTCAGTTCGCCGATCTCGTCCAGGAACAGGGTGCCGCCGTCGGCCGCCTCGATCAGGCCCTGGCGCTGGCTGACGGCGCCGGTGAAGGCCCCCTTCTCGTGGCCGAAGAGCTCGGCCTCGATCAGGGTCTCGGGGATGGCCGCGCAGTTCACGGCCACGATGGCGCGCTCGCGCCGGGCGCTGCGTTCGTGGATGGCACGGGCCACCAGCTCCTTGCCGGTGCCGGACTCGCCGCGGATCAGCACCGTGGCGTCGGTGTCGGCGAGCCGCTCCACCCAGTCGAAGACGCGCTGCATGGCGGCGGATTCGCCCACCATGCCGCCGCCCGGCCAGGCGGCCTCAAGGTCCGAACGCAGGCGGGCGTTTTCCTCCTCCAGGCGGCGCTGCTTGAGGCTGCGGGCCACCAGCAACAGCACCTCGTCGTGGTCGAAGGGCTTGGCGATATAGTCCACCGCGCCCTGTTTCATGGCATCCACCGCCGAGCGCACGCTGGCGTAGCTGGTCATGATCACCACCGGCAGGTCGCCGGCATCCCCCAGCAGCTCGGTGCCCTCGCCGTCGGGCAGACGCAGGTCGCAGAGCGCCAGGGCATAGCCACGCGTGGCCAGGGCCGCGCGGGCCTCCTCCAGGCTGCCGGCCGTGTCCACGGCATAGCCCTCCCGGCCGAGCAGGCGGGCCAGGCTCATGCGGATGATCTCCTCGTCGTCGATGACCAGGATGCGGTTCATGCGGATGGCTCCCTGTGTGCGGCGGGCTGGGCGGCGGGCAGGCGCAGGACGAAACGCGCGCCGCCGGCATCGGGGGTCTCGAGGTGGATGCTGCCGCCGTGGTCCTGGACGATGCTGTAGACCACCGACAGGCCCAGGCCGGTGCCCTTGCCGGCCGGCTTGGTGGTGAAGAAGGGGTCGAAGATGCGCTCGCGCAGGGTGTCATCGATGCCCGCGCCCTCGTCCTCGATCTCGATGCGCACGGTGTCGTTGCGGGTCTCGGCCCGCACCCGCACGTGGTCGCCCGGACGCGAGGCGTCGATGGCGTTGGAGAGCAGGTTCACGAACAGCTGGATCAGGCGGCGGGCATCGCCGGTGACGCGCTGGCCGGGGCCGACCTCGTTGAGGCAGCTCACGGCGCGCCCCTGGCGGCTCAGCTGCACGAGATGCATGGCCTCGTCCACGCAGGCGGCGAGGTCCACGGGCACGTGGTCCTCCTCGCGCGAGCTGCCGGCATGGCTGAAGGTGACCAGCGACTGCACGATGTTGGAGATGCGCCGGGTCTGTTCCAGCAGCTGGTCGACGGTCGTCTCCACGTCGGCGGGCGTGTTGTCGTAGCGCAGGTTCTGCGCCAGCGTGTCGATGCAGGTCAGCGGGTTGCCGATCTCGTGGGCCACGCCGGCGGCCAGGCGGCCGATGGAGACCAGCCGGTCGGAGTGGGCCACCTCGCGTTCCAGCACGTGCAGCTCGGTGAGGTCCTCGATGAGCAGCACGCTGCCGCCCAGGCCGGAGGCCAGCGCCGACTGGGTATGAGGGGCCTCGACCTGGGACTTGTGCAGGTGGAACCAGCGGGTCTCGTTGCCGACCGCGACCTGCAGCTTGTAGAGGTGGTTGTCCTCGCCACGGGCGAAGCTGCGCAGCACCCCGGCCCAGGGCTCGGGCAGATCGGTGAGCGTCTGGCCGGTGGCCTCGCGGCTGGGGATACCGGTGATCAGGGTCATGGCGGCGTTCCACAGCAGGATCTGCCCGTCGGGGGCGATGGAGCACACGCCCAGCGGCAGTTCCTGCAGCACGGTGCGGTGATAGCGGCGCAGGGTGTCGAGTTCGGCGGCCAGGCCCTGCAGGCGAGTATGCGAGGTCTCCAGCTGCTCTTCCATGAAACGCAGGGTGTCGGCCAGGGCAGTCTGCGCGTTGGTGTCCACCTTGAGGCCCTCGTCCACGATCATGCGCGCGAGCAGCGGGCCGATGAGGCCCGAGAGGTTGCGCTCGATGCGCTCGCGCAGCAGGCGCAGCTGCGGGCTGCGCACCTGCTCGGGTGCCAGCGCCAGGTCGGCAAGGGCCTTGCCGATCTCGGCGCGGGCCATGTCGTGCCCGAGGCTCAGCGACAGGCGTTCCTCGAACTGGGTCAGCGACTGCACGTTCACCTGGCCGGGCGGCGGGGCCACGGTCTCGCGGCAGCAGGCCTGGGCGGCCTCCAGCTCCTCGCGCGAGGGCTCGGTGAGCAGCGAGAACACGACGAACAGCAGGGCGTTGAGGCTGAGCGACCAGAAGCTGGCGAAGGCCCAGCGGTCCTGGTCCTGTGCGCCCATCAGAAGCTGCAGGTTGATGTTGTTGGTCAGCACCCCGGCATGGTCCAGCAGCGGCAGGATCAGGGCCGTGAGCCACACCAGCATGCCGGCGATCAGCCCTGCGATGAAGCCGGCGTGGGTGGCGCGGCGCCAGTAGAGCAGGCCGACGATGCCCGGCAGGAACTGGGCCACGGCGACGAAGGAGATGAGCCCGATCTGGGCCAGCCCCTGGTTGTACTCCAGCAGCAGGTAGAAGAGGTAGCCGAGCAGGATGATGCCGACGATGAGCAGGCGCCGGCCCCACAGCAGCCAGGCGTAGAGGCTGCCGGAGGCGGTCTGCTGGCGCTGCAGCCGCGAGGGCAGCAGCAGGTGGTTGAGGGCCATCGAGGCCAGTGCCAGCGAGGTGACGATCATCATGGCGCTGGCCGCCGATAGGCCGCCGATGAAGGTCCCGAGCGCCAGCCAGGGGCCGTCGGCCGTGAGCGTGAGCCCCAACACGTAGTAGTCCGCCGGGATCTCGAGCCCGGCGTGGTTGCCCGCCCACAGGATGATGGGGATGGGCAGGTTGAGCAGCAGCAGGAACAGCGGGAAGCCCCAGCTCGCCGCGTTGAGCGTCTTCGGGTCGATGTTCTCGGTGAAGATCATGTGGAACTGGCGCGGCAGCAGGAAGGCCGCGGCAAAGGCCAGCAGCAGCAGGCTGCCCCAGGCCTCGCCCTGCTGCAGCGGGGCGAACAGGGCACGGCTGGCCTCCGGCGTGGCCGCCAGCCAGGCGTCCAGGCCGTCGATGCCGCCGAACACCACGAACAGGGCGAAGCCCCCCACCAGCAGCAGGGCGGCGAGCTTCACCAGGGACTCGAAGGCGATGGCCACCACCAGGCCCTCGTGCTTCTCGCGCGGACTGATGTGCCGGGCGCCGAAGAGGATGGCGAACACGCTCAGGGTGAGACAGAAGCCGAGCGCCAGGATATGCGGCGGCGCCTGGTGGGTGATGACCTGCACCGAGTCCGTCACCGCCTTGATCTGCAGGGCGATGTAGGGGAGCGTGCCGCCGAGCATGAACAGGCTGACCAGCACACCGGTCCACTGGCTGCGATAGCGAAAGGCCAGCAGGTCGGCCAGCGAGGTGAGCTGGAAGTCGCGCACCAGGCGCAGGATGGGCTGCAACAGCACGGGCGTGAGGACGAAGGCCAGCGTCACGCCCAGGTAGATGGTCAGAAACAGATAGCCCTGGTCCTGGGCCAGGCCCACGCTGCCGTAATAGCTCCAGGAGGTCGCATAGACCCCGAGCGAGAGGGTGTAGGTGAGCGGATGGCGCACCAGGCGGGGCGGCAGCCAGCCACGCTCGGCCGCGTGCGCGGTGAGGAACAGCAGGGCGAGGTAGAGCACGCCCGCGACGAACAGGGTGCCGAGTTCAAAGGTCATGATCGGGACCATGCCGTGCGTCATGACGGGCCAGCCAGCGCTGCAGCAGGACCGCCAGCACCAGCACGCCGGCCCACAGCAGGTAGGGCAGGTACCAGGGCGGTGCACCCTGCGCCCACCAGCGCGTCAGCGGCGAGGCGAACACCAGCAGGGCGGCCAGCAGCACCAGCAGGGTGCGGTCCAGGGCGCGGCGGGAACGGGGCACGGTGGGCATGTCCGCGAGGATAGCAGGTTTGTTACCAAAGGTAACGGGTGGTCCGAGGTCATGCCTGCACCCCCGTCAAACCGGCTCCCCCTGTCATGCCTGCACCCCCGTCATTCCTGCGAACACAGGAATCCAGATCGGCCGTCAGAGGTGCACATCCTGCATCGCAGCTGGATCCCTGCTTTCGCAGGGATGACGATGTCCGGACAACGGACAACGGACAACGGACAACGGACAACGGACAACGGACAACGGACAACGGACAACGGACAACGGACAACGGACAGCCCCCAAAAAAAAAAGCGCCCGAAGGCGCTTGGGAGAGCGTGGCCAACGCCGGGGATGTAGGCAGGGCCACCAGGGAGTGTGTGGGGTCAGTGGGTGCGGGGCAGGGTCTCGATCATTGACGTGTCGAGGTGCCAGAACCTGGCGATCTCGCCGGCACGGCGCTCGTCCTCGGGGTGGACGAAGACATGGACCTCGGCGTTGTGGCCCTGGGCCCAGCTCTCCAGCATCTGCCAGCGGCGGCCACAGGCCTCTTCGCCGAGATCGGTACTGGGTTCGATCACGGCCAGGAGTTCGTGGCCCTGGTCGTCGCGGGCCAGGATGTCGGGGCGCATGTGCACGTTGAGCACGGGGATGGTGAGTTCGCGGGGTTCGGCGAAGCCCGGCAGCTCGTGGACATCGAATTGCCCGTAGCCGCGGGTCTTGAGCAGGCTCAGGGTGTCCTGCAGCATGGTCTCGCGTTCACGCTCGATCGCGTCCGGCAGCATGGTGGTCATGGGAACCTCCTGTTCGTCCGCTCGCGGTGAGTAAGGAGTATAGACGACCTGTGTCGCCCTGCCCGCGCGTCAGTCGCCGATGTCGTGGATCGCCCGCACGCGGGGGATGCGTGCCGGGTCCCAGTGTGTCTGGGCCCAGGCCCAGAGGTCGTCGAGACCGCCCTCGAGCAGATGAGCGGGGGGATGCTGGTCGAGAAAGGCCAGTGCGCGGTAGAGCGCAGTCTGCGGGTGGCGGCGGTCGAGGGCACGGGCGTGGGTCTGCTTGCTGAGCTTCTGGCCGTCCGGATTCACCGCCACCGGCAGGTGCAGGTAGCGGGGCGTGGGATACCCCAGCAGGTGCTGGAGGTGGATCTGCCGCGGGGTGGAGTCGAGCAGGTCGGCCCCGCGTACCACCTCGGTGACGCCCTGCTCGGCGTCGTCCACCACCACGGCCAGCTGGTAGGCGAACAGGCCGTCGGCCCGCAGCACCACGAAGTCGCCGATCTCGGATTCCAGGCGCTGTTCGATCACGCCCTGCACGGCGTCCTCGAAGCGGATGAGGGCGTTGTGGGTGCGCAGGCGGACGGCGCGGGCGACCTTGCCCGGGGGCAGGCCCTCGCGGCAGGTGCCGGGGTAGACCGGGCCCTCCGGGCCCTCGCGCCCCGCCTCTGCGATCTCGCGCCGGGTGCAGCCGCACTCGTAGGCCTCGCCGCGGGCCAGCAGGCCCTCCAGCACCTGGCGGTAATGTGCGCTGCGCCGGCTCTGGTACAGCACCTCGCCGTCCCAGGCCAGGCCATGGGCCTCGAGGGTGCGCAGGATGTCGTCGGCCGCCCCGGGCACCTCGCGCGGCGGGTCCAGGTCCTCCATGCGCACCAGCCACCGGCCACCCTGGCGCTTCGCCTCGAGGTAGCTGCCGACGGCCGCGATCAGCGAGCCGAAGTGCAGGGGGCCGGTCGGGGAGGGGGCGAAGCGGCCGATGACGGGTGGCTGGGTCGGTCGGGTCATAACGGTCTGGCAGGCGGGCTTGGCGGTCATTCTACGGGCGGGGCCGGCCCACGAAAAAGGGGAGCCGTGGCCCCCCTTGTTCGAGATGTCTCCGGGCGCGTTGCGCTCAGGCCATCTGCTTTTCCTTGATCTCCTGCAGGGTCTTGCAGTCGAAGCACAGCGTAGCGGTCGGGCGGGCCTCGAGCCGGCTCAGGCCGATCTCGATGCCGCACTGCTCGCAGTAGCCGTATTCGCCGGTCTTGATGTCCTCCAGCGACTCGTCGATCTTCTTGATGAGCTTGCGCTCGCGATCGCGGGTACGCAGTTCCAGCGCGAACTCCTCTTCCTGCGAGGCACGGTCGGCCGGGTCGGCGAAGTTGGCGGCCTCTTCCTTCATGTGGCCCACGGTGCGGTCCACTTCCTCCATCAGCTCGCGTTTCCAGGCGAGCAGGATGTTGCGGAAGTGCTCGACCTGCGCGTCGCTCATGTACTCCTCGCCCTTCTTGGGCTGGTAGGGCTCGATCCCCTCGACTGGCAGCGCGGGGCTGGCAGCGGTCTTCTTGGTCGCGGCCTTTTTCTTGGTCGTGGCCCGTGCTTTCTTGGTGGCGGCCATCTGGCGCATCTCCTTAAACCATTTCGTGCGAAGCGGGCTTTAATACCAGATATTGACCCGCGAGGGCAACCCGGCCGATTCCTGTCTTGTCGCGCTCAGGCCCGGGAAGCCACCGGGGATCATCCCGTAAAATTCATTGTTAAACAACGAGTAACAAGCCAATCATCACGCCGGTTCCCCGCTGTTTGCCGCCCCGGGGCTGTGGTAATCTTCCCGCCATTTTTCGGTATGGCAAACGGGAGCACAGCATGGCGGAACTCAAGGCCCTGATCTTTGACGTGGACGGCACACTGGCCGACACCGAGCGCGACGGCCATCGCGTGGCCTTCAACAAGGCCTTCGCCGAGGCGGGGCTGGACTGGGACTGGTCGGTGGAGACCTACGGGCGCCTGCTGGCGGTCACCGGGGGCAAGGAGCGCATCCGCCATTACATCGACGACTTCCTCGACCACTTCGATGCACCGGCCGACCTCGACGGGTTCATCGCCGGCCTGCACAAGCGCAAGACCGCCCACTACCTGGCGATGCTGAAAGACGGGCAGATCCCGCTGCGTCCGGGCGTGAAGCGCCTGCTGGACGAGGCCCGCGCGGCCGGCATCACCCTGGCCATCGCCACCACCACCACCCCCGAGAACGTCACCTACCTGCTGGAGGCCACCCTGGGGCCGGGCGCGGTGGACTGGTTTGCCGTCATCGGCGCGGGCGACGTGGTGCCGGCCAAGAAGCCGGCGGCGGACATCTACTTCTACGTGATGGAGCACCTGGGGCTGGGGCCGGAATCCTGCGTGGCCTTCGAGGACTCGCACAACGGCATCCGCGCCACCAACGACGCGGCCCTGCGCACCATCGTCACCGTGAACGGTTACACCCGGGGCGAGGACTTCGACGGCGCTGCCCTGGTGCTGAGCGACTTCGGCGAGCCGGACCGGCCCTTCGAGGTGCTGGCGGGCGATGCCCACGGCAGGCCGTACGTGGACCTGGCGCTCGCCCGCGCCGTGCTCGGTTAAGTCCGTACTGGGCTAGTCCGTCTTCGGCTCGACGGCCCGGACCTCGCTGACGAAGGTCCCGTCGGCCAGCCGGGTGCGTAGCTGCCGGCCCGGGGCCAGCTCGGCCACGTGGCGGATCACGCCCTGGCCGTCCGCCGGCTGCACGATGGCATAGCCGCGCTCCAGGGTGGCCAGCGGGCTGACCGTGTGCAGGGTCCGCGCCAGCGTCACCAGGCGGCCGTCACGGCGCTCCAGCCCGCGCATCATGCCGGCCTGCAGGCGTTGCGTGAGGGCCGCCAGCCGGTCGGTGTGGCGCTCCACGCGGCGGGCGGGGGAGAGGCGGCGCAGCTGCAGCCCGGCCCGCAGCAGGCGCTCGGCGGCACGCTCCTGGTTCCGCTGCTGGGCGCGCCGCAGGCGCTGTTCCAGCTCATCCAGCCGCTGGGCCTGCTGGCACAGGGCCTGGGTGGGATGGCGCTGTTCCAGGCGCCGGCCCAGGTGCGTGAGCTCCAGGGCCTGGCGCTGCAGGCGCTGTTCCACGATGCGCTGCAGGCGCTCGGCCTGCCGGGCAAAGCCCTGGGCCAGGTCCTCTGCGCTGCGGCTCACCAGCTCGGCGGCGGCCGAGGGGGTGGCGGCGCGCAGGTCGGCGGCGAAGTCCGCGATGGTCACGTCCACCTCGTGCCCGACACCGCTGATCACCGGGATCCCGCAGTCCCGGATGGCGCGGGCCACGACCTCCTCGTTGAAGGCCCAGAGGTCCTCCAGGGAGCCACCGCCGCGGGCCAGGATCAGCACGTCGCAGTCCCGGCGGGCGGAGGCCCGTGCCAGGGCCGCGGCGATCTGCGGGGCGGCGGCCTCGCCCTGCACCGGCACCGGGTAGACCAGTACGGGCAGGGACGGGAAGCGCCGACCAAGCACGCTGAGGATGTCGCGGATGGCCGCGCCCGTGGGCGAGGTGATCACTCCGACGCGGTGGGGGAAGCGGGGCAGGGGGCGCTTGCGGGCCTCGTCGAACAGCCCCTCGGCGGCCAGCCGGCGCTTGAGTTCGTCGAAGGCCCGCTGCAGCGCGCCGTCGCCGGCCTCTTCCATGTGCTCGGCGATGAGCTGGAAGTCTCCGCGCGGCTCGTAGAGGCTGACGCGCGCCCGCACCCGCACCTGCTGGCCGTCGGCCGGCCTGAAACGCAGGAGCTGGTTGCGGTTGCGGAACATCGCGCAGCGCACCTGCGCGTCGCGGTCCTTCAGGGTGAAGTACAGATGTCCGGAGGAGGGCCGGGACACGTTCGAGAGCTCGCCCTCCACCCAGATCAGTGGAAAGCCCCGCTCGATGAGCAGGCGCACCTCGCGGTTGAGTTCGGAGACGGTGAGGACGGGCTGGCTGGACATGGGGGTGGATGGGAAGTCTGAAGTGTGGGGTGTGAAACGTGAACAAAGACGAAGGGGTAGGGTAAAGCGAAACCCGCCTCACGCCTACCCCTCGCGCCCTACCAGAAAAAACGGGCCCGAAGGCCCGTTTTTTCTGCTCAGGGTCTCTTTGCTCAGAAGAGCGGCCCGGCGGCCTGCTGGCTCATGGCCTGCTCGTAGCCCAGCACGCTCTGCACGCGGGCCTGTTCGGCCAGAGACAGTGCCTCGTCGTACTTGCCCTCGCCGGCGGCCTTGCGGGCGGCCTCGATCATCTTGCCGGTGTCGCGCCACTCGCCCCCGATCTTGGCGGCTTGCTGGCGGGCGGCCTCGGCGGCGGTAATCGCCTGGTTGTACTCGGCCTCTACGGCGCTGCTCTGGGTGCTGGTGCTTGCACAGCCGGCGGCCAGGACCACGGACAGGGCCGCGGCGGCCATCATGGAATGGATTTTCATTAACTCCTCCTCGCTTGTTTTATCGTTTTGTCGCGGGCAAAAAACCTCGCGGACCAAAGTGTTACCAGTTTACCCGGTCGGGGTCAAACCCCTATAATGACTGGCTAATTTTCAACCCGCCGAGAACCGCCATGAGAATCGTTCAGGAAGCTCTCACCTTTGATGATGTCTTACTCCTGCCTGCGCATTCCACGGTCCTGCCCAAGGATGTGGATCTGAAGACGCGGCTGACGCGCGACATCGAGCTGAACATTCCCCTGCTGTCCTCGGCCATGGACACCGTCACCGAGGCCCGCCTGGCCATCGCCATGGCCCAGGAAGGCGGCATCGGCATCATCCACAAGAACCTCTCCATCGCCCAGCAGGCCGACCAGGTGCGGCTGGTGAAGAAGTACGAGAGCGGCGTCATCAAGGATCCGATCACCGTGGCCCCGACCACCACCGGGCGCGAGGTGATGGAGATCACCCGCGCCGCCAACATCTCCGGCGTACCGGTGGTGGACGGCAAGGACCTGGTGGGCATCGTCACCAGCCGCGACCTGCGTTTCGAGACCGGCTACGACAAGCCGGTGTCCTCGATCATGACGCCGAAGGATCGCCTGGTCACCGTGCAGGAAGGGGCCAGCAAGGAAGAGGTGCGCGAGCTGCTGCACAAGCACCGCATCGAGAAGGTGCTGGTGGTGAACGGCAACTTCGAGCTGCGCGGCATGATCACGGTGAAGGACATCCAGAAGTCGTCCGACTATCCCCGCGCCTGCAAGGACGACCAGGGTCGCCTGCGCGTCGGCGCCGCGGTCGGCACCGGCCAGGGCACCGAGGAGCGCGTCACCGCGCTGGTCGAGGCCGGCGTGGACGCCATCGTGGTCGACACCGCTCACGGCCACTCCCAGGGCGTGCTCGACCGCGGCGCCTGGGTGAAGAAGCACTTCCCGGACGTGCAGGTGATCGGCGGCAACATCGCCACCGCCGCCGCCGCCCGCGCCCTGGTGGATGCCGGCGCCGACGGGGTCAAGGTCGGCATCGGCCCGGGCTCCATCTGCACCACCCGCGTGGTCGCCGGGGTGGGCGTGCCGCAGGTGACCGCCATCTCCAACGTCAGCGCCGAACTCCAGGGCAGCGGCGTGCCGCTCATCGCCGATGGCGGCATCCGCTTCTCCGGCGACCTCTCCAAGGCCATCGCCGCCGGCGCCCACGCGGTAATGATCGGCGGCCTGTTCGCCGGTACCGAGGAGGCCCCGGGCGAGGTGGAGCTCTACCAGGGCCGTTCCTACAAGTCCTACCGCGGCATGGGCTCGCTGGGCGCCATGGCGCAGGGCTCGAGCGACCGCTACTTCCAGGAGAGCACCAACGCGGTGGACAAGCTGGTGCCCGAGGGCATCGAGGGCCGCGTCCCCTACAAGGGCACCATCGTCGCCATCATCCACCAGCTGCTCGGCGGCCTGCGTTCCTCCATGGGTTACGTGGGCTGCGCCAGCATCGAGGAGATGCGCAGCAAGCCCGAGTTCGTGCGCATCACCGGTGCGGGCATGCGTGAGAGTCACGTGCACGACGTGACCATCACCAAGGAAGCACCGAACTACCGCATCGACTGACGGGTATGCAGGGGGCCGGTCTCGCACCGGCCCTCGCACCTGTGGCCCCGCGCCCCATCCCCATCCAGCCCAGCACCAGGTTTAGACGATGACCCAGAACATCCATGCCGACCGCATCCTGATCCTCGACTTCGGTTCCCAGTACACCCAGCTCATCGCCCGTCGTGTACGCGAGGCCGGCGTCTATTGCGAGATCCATCCCTGGGACATGGACGAGGAGGCGGTGCGCCGCTTCGGCCCCCGGGGCATCATCCTCTCCGGCGGCCCCGAATCGGTGATCGAGGCCACCCCGCCGCGCGCCCCCCAGCTGGTGTTCGAGCTCGGCGTGCCGGTGCTCGGCATCTGCTACGGCATGCAGACCATGGCGGCCCAGCTCGGCGGCCAGGTGGAAAACGCCGACCACCGCGAGTTCGGCTACGCCCAGGTGCGCGCCCGCGGCCACACCAGCCTGCTCGAGGACATCGAGGACCACACCTCGCCCGAGGGCTGGGGCCTGCTGGACGTGTGGATGTCGCACGGCGACCGCGTCTGCACCCTGCCCGAGGGCTTCGTGCTGATGGCCAGCACCGACAGCGCCCCCATCGCCGGCATGGCCGACGAGACGCGCGGCTTCTACGGCGTGCAGTTCCACCCGGAGGTCACCCACACCCGCCAGGGCCAGCGCATCCTCAGCCGCTTCGTGCACGAGATCTGCGGCTGCGAGGCCCTGTGGAGCCCCGGCAACATCATCGACGACACCATCGCCCGCGTACGCCAGCAGGTGGGCGAAGACGAGGTCATCCTCGGCCTCTCCGGCGGGGTGGACTCCTCGGTGGTGGGCGCGCTGCTGCACAAGGCCATCGGTGACCAGCTCACCTGCGTGTTCGTCGACACCGGCCTGCTGCGCCTGCACGAGGGCGACCAGGTGATGACCACCTTCGCCGAGCACATGGGCGTGCGCGTGATCCGCGTGGACGCCGAGGCGCGCTTCCTCGAGGCCCTCGCCGGCGAGGCCGACCCGGAACAGAAGCGCAAGATCATCGGTCGCCTGTTCGTCGAGATCTTCGACGAGGAGGCCGGCAGGCTCGCCAACGCGAAGTGGCTGGCCCAGGGCACCATCTACCCCGACGTGATCGAGTCCGCCGGCTCCAGCACCGGCAAGGCCCACGTCATCAAGTCGCACCACAACGTCGGTGGCCTGCCCGAGGACATGAAGCTCGGTCTGGTGGAGCCCTTGCGCGAGCTCTTCAAGGACGAGGTGCGCAAGATCGGCGTCGAGCTCGGCCTGCCCTTCGAGATGGTCTACCGCCACCCCTTCCCGGGTCCGGGCCTTGGTGTGCGCATCCTCGGCGAGGTGAAGAAGGAATACGCCGACCTGCTGCGCCAGGCCGACGACATCTTCATCAACGAACTGCGTCGCCACGACCTCTACGACAAGGTCTCCCAGGCCTTCGCCGTGTTCCTGCCGGTGAAATCGGTGGGCGTGATGGGCGACGGCCGCCGCTACGATTACGTCGTCGCCCTGCGCGCCGTCGAGACCATCGATTTCATGACCGCCCGCTGGGCGCACCTGCCGTACGACTTCCTGGACCTCGTCTCGCGCCGCATCATCAACGAGGTGAAGGGGATCTCCCGGGTGGTTTACGATGTCTCAGGTAAGCCCCCCGCCACGATCGAGTGGGAGTAAGCGGGGGCATCCATCGCCAGAGAGGATGCCATGCCCAATCCCGAACGCCGCCGGTCCGGCACTGTCCGACCGGGTCTCCGCGTGCTGCTGTTGCGCATCGTGTTGTTCGGCGGGCTATGGTGGATACTCGCCGATGGTGAGTGGCGTGCCTGGGGCGTCGGGGCGGCCGTCGTAGCCGCTGCCGTCGCGGCCAGCATCCCGTTGTGGCCGCCGCGCGCGACCCGTGTCCCGCCGGCCGGCCTGGCCGTCTTTCTCGCCTTCTTTCTCTGGCAGTCCCTGCGCGGCGGGGTCGGCGTTGCCATCCTGGCCCTGAAACCACGCCTGCATCTGCGACCGGTACTTCACGATCTGGACCTGCGCCTGCCGCCGGGCGCATCCCGTGTCCTGCTGGCCGACACCCTGAGCCTGATGCCGGGCACCGTCAGCGTCGGTCTCTCCGGCAATACCCTGACCCTGCACCTGCTGGACCGTGACCTGGTCACCGAGGCCGACCTGCGCCATGCCGAGGGCAGGGTCGCCGCCCTGTTCGGTCTGAGCCTGGGGGCCGACGACGACAGGGAGGGTGGCGATGACTGATCTGCCCCTTGCGCTGGCCCTGTTCCTGCTCGCCAATCTCGCCGTGGCCCTGTGGCGCGTGTTGCGCGGACCCACCCAGGCCGACCGCATGCTGGTGGCGGTGCTGTTCGGTACCACCGGGGTGGCCATCCTGCTGCTGCTAGCGGAGGCCCAGGCCATGCCCGCGCTGGTGGATGCGGCCCTTGTCTTTGCCCTGCTGGCGGCCATTGCCGGTGCCGCCTTTTCGGTGCGGGCCTGGCGGCAGAGTTCGTCGCCGGGTGCGGCGGAGGAGGAGGCAAATGACCCTGATTGAACTGGCCAGTGCAGGCCTGCTGCTGGCGGGTGCTGCGTTCTTTCTTGCCGGCACCGTGGGGCTGCTGCGCTTTCCCGACGTCTATTGCCGCCTGCATGCCCTGGCCAAGGTGGACAACCTGGGTCTGGGCCTCGTCGTGCTCGGTCTCATGTTGCGTGCCGAGGGGCTGGCCCAGGTGTTGAAGCTGGGGCTGGTCTGGCTGCTGGCGCTGGCGGCCAGCGCCACCGTCGCCTACCTCGTGGCCCGGCGCGCCCTGCGCCGCGGTGTCGCGCCCTGGCGGGGGGAGGACGGATGAGCCTCTCGCCCTTCGACATCCTGCTCGCCGTCATGCTCTTGCTCACGGCCTGGCGCGCGCTGGTCACGCCCGATCCCTTTCGCGCCACGGTGCTCTTCATCGTCTTCGGGCTGCTCATGGCCCTGGCCTGGGCGCGGCTCTCCGCGCCCGATATCGCGCTGGCCGAGGCGGCCATCGGGGCAGGGCTCACGGGGGCGCTGCTGCTGGATGCCGTTGGCCACCTGCGGGCGGCACGCCGGCGGGCTGACGTGCAGGTGAGGGATGGGCCATGAATCGCTGGCTGGGTGTCATCGTGATCCTCCTGAGTGCCGGCCTGGGCCTTGCGCTCGCCTGGGCCATGCTGGACCTGCCCCCGGCCCCGGTGCACCTGCCGGCGCAGGTCGCCGTCTCCCTGGCCGTCAGTGGCGTGGACCATCCGGTGACGGCGGTACTCCTCAATTTCCGCAGCTACGACACCCTACTCGAGGTGGGGGTGCTGCTACTCGCCCTGCTGGGTATGCTGGCCGCCGGGGCAACGCCCGAAAGGCCGACCTCGCTGCCACCGGACCCCATGCTGGAGGGCCTGGCGCGACTGCTGGTCCCGCTCATGGTGCTGACGGCCGGGTATCTGCTCTGGGCGGGGGCCTTCCGTCCCGGCGGGGCCTTCCAGGCGGCGGCAGTACTGGCCGGGGCCGGCGTGCTACTGCGTCTCGCGGGCCCGGTGACGGCCTGGACCCCGCCGGGACGGATGTTACGGCTCGGCCTGGCCGCGGGCTTCGTGGTGTTCCTCGCGGTGGCGGCCCTCGGCCTCGCGCAGGGTGCCATGCTCGAGTACCCGCGGGTCTGGGCCGGCAGCCTGATCCTCGCCGTCGAGGCAGGGCTCACCGTCTCGCTCGGCCTCACGCTGGCCGGCCTGTTTCTCGCCGGTCCCGAGATCCCGCGCGGGGGGCCGCGCGCATGAGCATGAGCACGGGGCTCTTCTACGCCCTGGTCGGTGGCGGCCTGTTCGCGCTGGGCCTGGCCGGCCTGATCCTGCAGCCGCGCCTGCTCGGCAAGATCCTGGCCTTCAATATCCTGGGCAGTGGTGCCTTCCTCGTCCTGGTGGGGCTTGCGCAGCGTGATGGGATACCCGATCCCGTACCTCAGGCCATGGTGCTCACCGGCATCGTCGTCGCCGTGGCGGCCACCGCCCTGGCGCTGGCCCTGACACGACGGCTCGCGGATCTCACGGGCGCAGCGGTGCTGCCGGATGACGACGCCGGAACACCGACCAATCGCGGGAGGACGGATGGCGATTGAGTCGGTCGCAGCGCTCCCCTGGCTGATCCTGCTGCCGCTTGCCTGGGCGACCCTGGCCTTTCTGCTGGGGCCGGCGCGCGGGGCCGGTGTGGCCATCGCCGGTCTCCTGCTGCAGGCCGGGCTTACCCTGCTGCTCGCCTGGGAGGTGATGGCCGCCGGCACGCAGCGACATGCGGTCGGCGGCTGGGGGGCACCGCTGGGCATCGACCTGCTGGCCGACGGGCTGGCGGTCGTGATGTTGCTGATGACGGCGGCCGTGGCCCTGCCGATGGCGGTCTACGCCCGCGCCTGGTTTACCGCCAGACCGGCCGGCGCCACCTGGTTCTGGCCGCTCACGGGGTTTCTCGTCGCCGCCCTCAACACCCTGTTCCTCTCGGCCGACCTGTTCAATCTCTACGTGACCCTGGAACTGCTGGGGCTGGCGGCCGTGGGTCTCACTGCGGCTGCCGGGGAGCGCCGGGCCGTGGGCGCGGCCATGCGCTACCTGCTGGCCACGCTGCTGGGCTCCGGGGCCTATCTCATGGGCGTGGCGCTCATCTACGGGGCCTACGGCAGCGTGTCCCTGGCGGTACTCGGCGCGCTAGTCGAACCCATGCCTGCGGTGGCGTTGGCCGCCGGCCTGATGGTGGTCGGCATGCTGCTGAAGACCGCGCTGTTCCCGCTGCATTTCTGGCTGCCGCCCGCCCATGGCGGGGCGGTGACGCCCGTCTCGGCACTGCTCTCGGCGCTGGTGATCAAGGCCTCCTTCTACCTGGTCCTGCGCCTGTGGTTCGGTGTGTTCGAGCCGCTGGTCACGGTGTCGGCCGCCCAGGTGCTCGGCATGCTGGGCGCGGCGGCCATCCTCTGGGGATCGGTGCAGGCCCTGCTGCAGGCGCGTCTGAAGATGCTGGTGGCCTATTCCACGGTGGCGCAGATCGGCTATCTGTTCCTCGTCTTTCCGCTGGCCACGGGCACACCGGCCGAGGCGGCGGCCGGTGCCTGGCAGGGTGGGGTGCTGCAGGCCGTGTCCCATGCCCTGGCCAAGGCCGCGATGTTCGCCGCTGCCGGCGCGATGATCCTGGGCGCCGGCAGCGATCGCATCGACCGTCTCGGCGGCGCCGGTGCCCACCTGCCGCTCGCGCTCTTCGCCTTCGGGCTCTCCGGCATCGTGCTCATGGGGCTGCCGCCGACCGGCGGTTTCGCCGCCAAGTGGCTGCTGCTCATGGCCGCGCTGGAGACCGGCCAGTGGTGGTGGGCCGCGGTGCTGGTCGGCGGCGGACTGCTGGCGGCCGCCTACGTGTTCCGCGTGCTGCTCGCCGCCTTCGCCCCGCTGCCGGAGCAGGGCAGCGTGAGCGGGGTGGCCCGCAGCCTGGAATGGACAGCCTTCGCGCTCGCCACGGCCGGCGTGCTGCTGGGCCTGTTCGCCGCCGAGGTGACCACGTTGCTGGGGACAGGAGGGATGGCATGATCCCGGACAGCGCGTTGCCCCTGCTGGTGTTGCTGAGTTCCTTCCTCGCGGGCCTCGTCATCTTTTTCCTCGACGAGGCACGGGTGCGCCTGCGTACCACCCTGAACCTGGCCGGTGCGGTGACCAAGCTCCTGCTGATCGCCTACATGCTCTGGGGGGTCTTCCACCAGCAGGACTTCGTGTTCCGGCACACCGTGCTGCCCGGCTTCGACCTGCTGCTCAAGGCCGATGCCCTGGCCAT
Source organism: Chromatiales bacterium (assembly GCA_014762505.1). Classification (NCBI taxonomy): domain Bacteria; kingdom Pseudomonadati; phylum Pseudomonadota; class Gammaproteobacteria; order Chromatiales; species Chromatiales bacterium. Next base: position 84,567 of record JABURS010000033.1, read on the forward strand.
GCTGTTCGTCACCCTCTCGGCGGTGCTGTGGTTCTTCACCACGCTCTACGCCATCGGCTACCTGGAGGGCGCACCGCATCGCAGCCGGTTCTTCGGCTTTTTCAGTCTGTGCGTCACCGCCACCGTGGGCGTGGCCATGGCGGGAAATCTCTTCACCTTCTTCATCTTCTACGAGTTGCTGACGCTGGCCACCTATCCGCTGGTGGTGCACCGCGGCACACCCGAGGCCCTGCGCGCCGGCCAGCGCTACCTGGCCTATACGCTGGGGGGCGGGGCGGTCCTGCTGGTCGGCATCGTCTGGCTCTACACGCTGGCCGGCAGCGTGGAGTTCGTGCACGGCGGCAGCCTCGCCGCGCTGGGTTCCGCGTACGCGGTGGAACTGCGCTGGATCTTCCTCTTGCTGATCGCGGGCGTGGGCGTGAAGGCCGCGCTGGTGCCCCTGCACGGCTGGCTGCCGCAGGCCATGGTGGCACCCGCGCCGGTGTCGGCGCTGCTGCATGCCGTGGCCGTGGTCAAGGCCGGCGCCTTCGGCGTCGTGCGCGTGGTGTACGAGGTCTACGGCGTCACCTTCGCCCAGCTGCTGGGCGTGCTCACGCCGCTGTCCTGGGTGGCCAGCGCGACCATCCTCTGGGGCTCGCTGCGCGCGCTCGCGCAGGACGACCTCAAGAAACGACTCGCGTATTCCACGGTGAGCCAGGTCTCCTACATCGTGCTCGGCGTGACCCTGTTCGGTCCGGTGGGTACCGTGGGCGGGGTGGTGCACCTCGTGCACCAGGGCATTATGAAGATCACGCTGTTCTTCTGCGCCGGCAACTACGCCGAGACCCTGGGCATCCACCGGGTCAGCGAGATGGACGGGGTGGGGCGGCGCATGCCCTGGACCACGGCCGCCTTCACCCTGGCGGCCTTCGGCATGATCGGCCTGCCGCCGCTGGCCGGCTTCGTCAGCAAGTGGTACCTGGGGATCGGGGCACTGGAGGCCGGCATGGACTGGGTGATCGGGGTGCTGGTGCTCTCCAGCCTGCTCAACGCGGCCTACTTCCTGCCCATCGTCCACCGCGCCTGGTTCAGGTCGCAGGCAGGCGAGTGGCCGCAGGAACACATCCCGGCCCGCGGCCGGCGCGAGACCGCCTGGCTGCTGCTCCTGCCGCCGGTGTTCACCGCTGCAGCGGCACTCGCTGCGGGGCTCTTCGCCGCCATGCCCTTCAGTCCGCTGGACTGGGTGCAGCTCATCGCCGAGCGGGAGTACACGCCATGACGGGGCTCCTGCTCCTGGCCGTGCTGACGCCGCTGCTGCTCGCGATGGTCCCGGGGTGGCGGCCGATGGCACGGCTCGCCGCCTGGGCCCCGCTGCCGGCCCTGTTGCTGGCCGTGATCGCACCCGCCGGCACCACGCTGGAACTGCCCTGGCTGCTGCTGGGTACCCGTCTGGGGCTGGACGAGACCGGCCGCGTGTTCCTGTTACTCACCGCGCTGGTGTGGTTGCTCGCGGGCTGGTTCGCGCGCGGCTACCTCGCGGATGATGCCCGACAGGCCCGCTTTCGCGGCTTCTTCCTCGCTACCCAGGCGGGCAACCTCGGGCTCTGCCTGTCGCTGGATGCCGGGAGCTTCTACCTCGGCTTCTCGCTGATGACCTTCGCTGCCTACGGCCTCGTGGTGCACAGCGGCAGCGCGGAGGCCCGCCGGGCTGGGGCGGTCTACCTGGTGATGGCCGTGCTCGGTGAGGCCGCGCTGCTGGCCGGCATCCTGCTGGTAGTGCAGGGTGGCGATGGAGGCTGGGGCTTCGAGGCCTTCTCGCAGGGCGAGGTGGGCGGGCCCGCAGCGGCCCTCCTGCTGCTCGGCTTTGGTGTGAAGGTGGGGCTGCCGTTGTTGCACATGTGGCTGCCGCTGGCCCATCCGGTGGCGCCGGTGCCGGCCAGCGCGGTGCTCTCGGGCGTGATGCTCAAGGCGGGTGTGCTCGGCTGGCTGCGCTTCCTACCCCTGGGTGTACAGGCCTTGCCGGAGGCGGGCGCCGCATTGATGGTCGCCGGGTTCGCCGGCATGTTCTTCGGTGTGGTCGCCGGCCTGGCGCAGCGGGACCCCAAGGTGCTGCTCGCCTATTCGAGCATCAGCCAGATGGGTTTTCTCGCCCTCGGCGTGGGTGCCGGTCTGCTGGCGCCCGCCGCCTGGCCGCTGTTATGGCCCGCCGTGGCGCTCTATGCGCTGCACCATGCCCTGGCCCAGAGCGCGCTGTTCCTGGGGGTCGGCCTGGTCGCCCGCCAGGGCACTTCTGCCTGGGTCCTTGCCGGACTGGCCCTGCCGGCCCTGGCCCTGGCCGGCGCGCCGCTCACCAGTGGCATGCTGGCCAAGCTCGAACTCAAGGCCGGCCTGGCCGCCTTGTCCCCGGCCTGGGGTGGGGCACTGACCGTGCTGTTGCCGCTGGCGGCCGTGGGCACCGCCCTGCTCATGCTGCGCCTCTTCGTCCTGCTGGCCGGACGGCAGGCCGATGGCGGGGCAAAAGCCGGGCTGCTCCTCCCCTGGGTGCTGTTGTTGCTGGCCGTGGCCGGCCTGCCCTGGTGGCAGGCCGGGGTGTCCGGCAAGGCGCCAACGGCCGACGTCCTCTTCGACGGTACCTGGCCGCTGTTCGCCGCCCTTGCGCTCTGGGGGTTAGCCCGTACCTGCTGTGCTCGCTGGCCCATGGTGCCGCCCGGGGACCTGATCGTCTGGCTCGAGCGGTGGCTGGTTGGTCTGCGCGACACCTCAAGGCCCTGGCGCCTGCCGATGCTCGCCTTGCGCCCGGGCAGTGGAGCGGGGGGCGGGGGCTTGCGTCGCTGGGAGCGGTGGCTGGGTGTCTGGCCCCTGGCCTCGACCCTCTGGCTGGTACTGCTGGCGGGGCTGATCCTGCTGCTGGCCTGGTGATGTCGCCTGCGTGGGGCATGGCTCAGGCGCGCCGTCTTCGCGGTACAATCGCCCCAACCCCTGACCCTCACCAACCCCGGGAGCCGGCGTGAGCACGCATCTTACCCCCGACACTGCGGACAAGACGGACGAGCACTGGATGCGCCATGCCCTGGCCCTGGCCGAGCGGGCCGAGGCGGCGGGGGAGGTGCCGGTGGGGGCGGTGCTGGTGAAGGACGGCGAGCTGGTGGCCGAGGGCTGGAACCAGCCCATCGGCCGGCATGATCCGACGGCCCATGCCGAGGTCATGGCCCTGCGCGCCGGCGGGCAGGCGCTGGACAACTACCGCCTGCTGGATACCACCCTGTACGTGACGCTCGAGCCCTGTTCCATGTGCGTGGGGGCCATGGTCCATGCGCGCGTGGGGCGGCTGGTGTTCGGTGCAGCCGACCCCCGGACTGGTGCGGCCGGCAGCGCCATCGCGTTGCTGCAGTCCCCCATCCACAACCACCGCATCGCGGTCACCGGCGGCGTGCTCGCGGCCGAGTGCGCCGCGCAGCTGCGGCGCTTCTTCCGCCAGCGCCGTTCCACGCCCAACGCCTGACGCCTCGCACCCGTCACAGACTGGGTGGCACGATGCTGTATACCGGGTCCATCGAGGCCGGCTGGCGCGTGCTGTCCCGGTCGCTGGTCACCCAGACCAGGATGTCGTAGTAGCTGCGGATGTTCTGCACGTACTTCACCGGCTCGCGCCCGCGCGCATAGCCGTAGCGTGTGTACTTGTAATAGGCCTTCTGGCTCAGCAGCGGCAGGCGCTCCATCACGTCGATCCACTTGTCCGGGTCGCCGCCCTGGTACTCGGTGATCTTGCGCGCGTCCTCCAGGTGCCCCAGGCCGACGTTGTAGGCGGCCAGGGCCATCCAGGTGCGGTCCGGCTCCTGGATGCGCTCGGGCAGCCGTTCCTTCACGTGCATGAAATACCGCGCCCCGCCCATGATGCTCTCTTCCGGGTCGAGGCGGTTCTCCACGCTCATCTGCCGCGCCGTGCGCTGGGTGAGCATCATCAGCCCGCGCACGCCGGTGGGGGAGCGGGCCAGCGGGTTCCAGTGCGATTCCTGGTAGCCGATGGCGGCGAGCAGGCGCCAGTCGATATCGTGTTTCTCGGCGGCCTCCTCGAACAGGGGGCGGTACTCGGGCAGGCGCCTGGCGATGTGGCGCAGGTAGACCCGGGTGCCCACGTAGTCCAGGCGCTCCGCGTGGCCATAGTGCCGTTCCAGGATCTGCTGCAGCCGGCCGTCCTCCCGGATCTGCTCGAAGAAGGCCACGGCCGCGTTGTAGAGCGACTCGTCCTCGCCGGGTGGAAAGGCCCAGGCCAGCGGCTGGGGTTCCGAGACATCGAAGGCCACGGCGAGCTCCGGGTAGAAGCGCTGGTTCAGCGTCACCTCGTTGGAGTCCGCCACCGTGTAGTCCATGAAGCCCTCCCAGACGAGGTACAGCAGTTCCTCGCTCTCGGTGGCGAGATGCGGCTTGATCTCGAAGCTCGGCGTATCCAGCAGCAGTTCCTGCAACAGCTCCTCGTGGCTGCTGCCTGCCACCACGTCGATGATGGAACCGTCCAGGTTCTCCAGGCTGGCCGGCCGCGGCGTGCGGCCGCTGCGATAGACCAGCTGCTGGGTGATGGTCTGGTAGGGCGGGGCGAAGCGCACCTGCTGGGTCCGCGATTCGGTCACTGTCAGTCCCGCGGCGGCCAGATCCGCGTCGCCATGGGCGATGGCCGGAATGATGTCCGAGAACTGCTGGGGGGTGATGAGCTTGAGCTCCACGCCCAGGTGCTCGGCAAAGGCCAGGGCCAGGTCGTATTCCGGCCCGGTGGGGCCCTCGGGGCCGATGTAATAGGTGGTGGGGGAGTTGCGGGTGACGACGGTCAGTTCGCCCTTTTTCAGCACCTCTTCCAGGTGCGTACGCGGGCTCGGGCCGAAAACCAGCAGCGTGGCGATCAGCAGCAGGAAGAACAGCAGCAGTTCGAACCGTCGCCGGCGCCCGAATCGTGTCTGGGATGGTTGCAAGGGCTTATGTCACGCAGCAGTTTTCGGTAGAATCCGATTTTATCGCATAACGACCGAGTTTGGCCCCCGGCCAGACGAAACGCCTCGGAGAGGTGCCGGAGTGGTCGAACGGGCTCGACTCGAAATCGAGTGTCCCCTCGCGGGGACCGTGGGTTCGAATCCCACCCTCTCCGCCATATTAAACAAAAAGGGCCCCGTCTTTTGGGGCCCTTTTTGTTTAATCCGAGGGTGGGGTTCGAACCCACGGAATTCAACAACCGGGTTTGACCGCGAGGGCGGCAGCCCGAGGGACGGGGAGCGTCAGCGACTCAATCCCACCCTCTCCGCCATATCAAAAAAAGGGCCCCGTCTTCCGGGGCCCTTTTTTTGACCCGAGGTTTGGCCTATGAACCGAAACCGATGGGGTTTGCCCTTTTTACGTACAGGGTTCCGCTGAGATGCTCGGCGAGATAACGGGGGCATAGGGCGGGCCATGCCCGCCATCCGCTGGCGGCTAGCGCCAGTTCAGATGCAGGCCGTGCTGGCGCAGCAGGCGCAGGGCGGAGGAGACGCACTCGTCCACGAAGCGGATGCGGGCCGGGTTTTGGCGGGCGAGCTTCGCCCATTCCTTGCCCGGGGTGAGGCCGGCCAGTTCGTAGACCTTCGGGCCCGGGAAGTAGAAGGCGTGCACGAACTGGCGGAACACCCGGTTCATCACCGGCCGGTAGAGGCGCTTCTGCCAGGCGGACAGCTCGCTGATCTGGCCTTCCAGGCTCTCGCGGGCATGGGCGATGTGGCGGGCCTCGTCGATGATGTGCACCGTGATCATATCGTAGCAGGTCGGGCAGATGCCGTCGCGGTGCTTGCGGATCAGGCGGTTCATGCGGTCCGGCACCTCCTCGCCGATCAGCACGGCGATCCAGAAGGCGGCCGAGTCGAAGGGCGCGTGCCGGCCCAGCAGGTTGGCCAGGTTCAGGCGGTTGAAGGCCGAGCGGGGCGCCGGCAGCTTGGAGCGGCGGATCAGCTCCAGGAACATCAGGCTGTGGCCGGCCTCCTCGCGCAGCTCGTGCAGGCGGTAGATGGCACGGCCGAGGTTGCCGCCCAGGTGGGCCATCGAGCGGCTGATGCGCTCCATGAAGATGCTCTCCAGCCAGAGGGCACCCTCGATGAAGTTCAGGAATTCATAGTGGGAGAGGGCGAGCTTCTGCTCGTGACTCAGGGCGTCGTACTCGGGCAGGCCATACAGCGTCAGCGCCTCCTCGGGCAGCCAGAACTCGTCCAGGCTCAGCTTGTCCCAGGCCACGCGCGTCAGCGGATCGTGGTAGGGGGTGCTGTTCCGGCTCAGTTGTTCCAGCAGTTCGGATTGCGTCTGGGGCATGGCTGAGATTACAGGCGCTCGTGACAGCCGCCTAGTGTACCCGAGGTACATAACCTTGTCATAATATTCGCCCGAATCAGCCTGTTGGCCAGGATCTTGCCGTCATGCCCAAAGCCAAACGTCTCTACAGGGTCAGTTTCCTCAACCAGGGCCAGGTGTACGAGGTCTTCGCCCGCCAGGCCTACCAGGCCGAGCTCTACGGCTTCGTGGTCGTGGAGGAGCTGGTCTTCGGCGAGCGCACCAGCGTGGTGGTCGACCCCGCCGAGGAGCGGCTCAAGGACGAGTTCGACGGCGTGAAGCGCAGCTACGTCCCCATGCACGCCATCATCCGCATCGACGAAGTGGAAAAGGAAGGCCAAGCCCGCATCAGCGACCTCGGCGACAAGGTCACCGCCTTCCCCGGTCCCGTCTACACCCCGGGCGGCCGCCCCGGCTAGCTCCCGGTTGCCAATTTCCCCCTTCTGGGGTAATCTTGCGCCCCTTTGAAGCCGCCCAAGGCCCCACCGGGACTGCGGATCCGGCCGAAAAACCAGGTTTCCGGAGAGGTGTCCGAGCGGTCGAAGGAGCACGCCTGGAAAGTGTGTATACGGCAACGTATCGAGGGTTCGAATCCCTCCCTCTCCGCCATATAAACAGAAAGGGGCCCCAGATTTTTTGGGGCCCCTTTCTGTTTATCAGGTCGCTCGGGTTTCGAACCCTCGATACATGGACAAGCCGGGTTCGAGCCGAGCGTCAGCGAGGCGACGCCGGAGCGAGAGCGACGGCGCCCCGAAGGGGTGAGCGGACCACGTCCGCGAATCTATCCCTCCCTCTCCGCCATATAAACAGAAAGGGGCCCCAGATTTTTTGGGGCCCCTTTCTGTTTATCAGGTCGCTCGGGTTTCGAACCCTCGATACATGGACAAGCCGGGTTCGAGCCGAGCGTCAGCGAGGCGACGCCGGAGCGAGAGCGACGGCGCCCCGAAGGGGTGAGCGGACCACGTCCGCGAATCTATCCCTCCCTCGGCAACTGCTCCTGCGTTGCTCTCGACAATTGCTCCTGCATTGTTCTACCTTCGCCGATCCATGGGCTCGTAGCTCCTGCATCCATGCCACGTTCCCACCAAACGAAGAGCCACGTCAAGCACGGGGCTTGTTTGTTGTTCTCAGCGCAGTGGCAGGGCGATCGGCCGCATGGGTGCGGCGTCCGAGCCCCGCAGTTTCAGCGAGCCGCCAATGAAGGCGAATTCATATACCCCGTCACGTGCCAGGTCCTCGAGATAGACGAGTTCCATGATCGGTGCCCCCTGTTGCGCGAGGAGGTAGGTGTGGACGGGCACATAGTTGCCTTCGACCTCGGAGGGGAAGGATTCGAAACTCAGGTTGTCAGCACCTACGATCATGGCGCCGCTTTCTTCGACAAGGAACCGTGCTGCGGACATGCCCATGCCCGGGGGGTTGTGCATGTAGGCCTGTGCATCTTCGTACAGGCCCATGCGGCCGGTGCGAATCAGCACCACATCACCGCGCTGCAGTTCTACCTGCTGACGTTCGAGGGCCCGGATCAGATCTTCGCGCGTAACGCGGTAGCCGTCCGGCAGCATGGCCACGCCCTTGGCGCTTGCGACATCGATCAGAACACCGCGGGCGATCACCGGTGGAATCTTTTCCGCGCCCGCCACGGTCCAGCCGCGATCACCCAGGTGTTCGCGCGCCTCGAAGTGGTTCCAGATCTTGCCGTTCAGGCCGAAGTGGCCGAGGGCGTCGATGTGCGTGCCCATGTGCGTGTACATCGAGACGGCGGCGCCGGTGTAGCTCACGTGCTCATTCATCCCGGTGCCCAGGTTGAGCGGGTCGGCAACGACATTTCCATGCGGTGTGTGCGTCATCCAGATCCGGTAGTGTGGATCACCGGCTGCCTGCCAGCTGGGCATGCCGATGAAATACTCGACAGAGAGGTCGTAGACGGTGCCGCCCTGGATGCGGGAGAGCACGTGGGCCTGGGAGGCTGGGGTCATCAGGTTCAGGCGGCCGATCTCGTCGTCGGGGCCCCAGGGACTTGTGCCCACCTCGATACTGGCCGTGGCTGAAAAAGAGACGAACAGTGCCAGCAGGGCGGACAGGGCGCGGTATTGTGAAGCCTTGGGATGTTTCATGACGGGTACCTCCAGGGTTGTGGTTTACCCGGAAACACACCTACCAGGGGCGTTTCGGGCTACAGCCACAAGATAGGTGTTCGTAATGCATTGATAATCGGTGCGTTTGGAATAAGATTGTTCGCAGTGATCGAGTAATCGAGGGGGCTCCGTGGATCACCTGAGCGATGTTGCGGTGTTCGTACAGGTCGTCGACAGCCAGAGCTTTACCGCGGCAGCGGACAAGCTGGGGCTATCCAAGTCCGTGGTGAGCAAGTACGTGACGCGTCTGGAAGACAGACTGGGCGCGCGTCTGCTCAATCGCACGACCCGGCGCTTGAGCCTAACCGAGGTCGGGCGGGCGTTTTACGATCGAAGCCGGGAAGGACTGCGCGAGATCGAGGCCGCCGAGCAGGAGGTGTCGCGGCTGCAGGCCGAGCCACGTGGTGTCTTGAGGATCAACAGCCCCATGTCCTTCGGCATCCTGCACATCGCGCCGGCGCTGGCCGAATTCCAGGCCAGGTACCCGGAGCTTCACGTGGATATGAGTCTCGACGATCGGCGGCTCGACCTGGTGGAGGAAGGTTTCGATGTCGCGATTCGCATTGGCGACCTGCCGGATTCCTCGCTGGTGGCCCGACGGCTCGGTGACTGTCGGCACGTCGTCTGCGGGGCGCCCGGCTATTTCGAACGTCACGGGACACCACGCACGCCCGAGGAATTGCGCAATCATCGAACGCTCAGCTTCAGGTATCACGATTCGCCGAGCGAATGGCGTTTCCTGACTCCCGAGGGTGGCTATGAATCGGTGGGCATCGACAGCGCGATTCAGTTGAACAACAGCCTCGCGATTCGCGAGGCCGTGTTGCACGAGGCCGGTATCGCGTTGACGCCGACGTTTGTCGTGGGCGAGGACATCCAGCAGGGACGACTACGGGCGATCTTGCACGACTACCGCGCCATGGAACTCTCGATCTATGCCCTGTACCCACAGCGTCGGCACCTGTCGCCCAAGGTTCGCGCGTTCATCGAGTTCATGTCCGAGCGGGTCCATACCCCGGCCTACTGGGAGCCCGATACCTGACCACCGGTGCCGCGCACGTCATACCGACTGCTTCCGCTCACCGTGCTGCGCATAGAGCGTGATTCCAACTCCCAGCGCGATCACGCCTGCCCCTCCCCAGGTCAGCAGGGAATACCGTTCTCCCAGAAAGACGGTGGCGCTGACCAGTCCTACGGCCGATGCGACGTAACCGATCTGGCTGAGCAGAACGGGCCCACCGCGCTGCTGCAGCCGGTAAAACACCGGGAATGTCAGTCCAGAGACCGCGAGTTGCGCCATGACGGCCAGGGGCGCCGCCGCCAGTTCCGCAGGCGATATCTCGCCCGCCGCCAGCAGTAGAATCACCACGAAAAACCCACCGGCAAGCAGGTGGCTCCAGAAGGCAAGCACGTCGGGGGTCGCGTCTGCGGGCCATGCAACCGTGCGATAGACATTGCCGACGGCCAGCGCTACGGGTATCAGCATCGCGAGCACCAGCCAGAAGAGGTCGGGGGCGTTCGGCATGCTGCCGCGTGTGACGCTGACCAGGGCTGCCCCGACCAGGCCTACCGCGATACCCGCAAGCCCGAGTCGGCCTGGCGTCTTGAGGCGGAACAACGTCGCGATCCCGAGCGTGAAGACCGGAGAAAGTGCAAACATCAATCCCGTATAGCCCGCCCCGGCGTGGGGTATCACGCTGAACAGCAGCAGATTCGGCGTCACGAATGAAACAAGGGCCGATGTTGCGGCGTATCGTACCAGACGGGGACCCGGTATCACCAAGGCACGCCTGAGCAGGAGCACCGGCAGCATGATCATCGCCGCGCCCATGGAAATCATCAGCGCCCAGACGACGGGGGAGATCCCGGCGTCCCCGGCGATCTTTCCGAGCGGGAAGTTCAAGCCGATCAGGGTCCCTGTCACCATGAGCAGGATCGCCGGTTGCTGCATCAGGCCAGGAGGGGGCAGGTTCAGGATGGCCTCGGCATGGTTCGTCTTCATCACGGAGTCCCTTATCTGTTCATGGCTGGGTGCGGTTCTGACGGCTCAACCGCGGTAGCGGCCAGCGAAGACCGATTTGCCGAGTGGGCGACGGTCACTGGGCTGCTCGCGCTGTCGCAGGCCCTCGGGCAGCCTGGCCGCACTGGCCTGGCGGCCGACGGCAATCGCAACCTGGAGCTGAAAATGCGCGGGCAAGGCGAGTGCGGCGGCAGCACGGTCGAAGAACACGCCAGCCATTGCATGTGCGTGGTAGCCGAGTGCGGTCGCCTGGAGGGCCAGATGCGCCCATGCGGAACCTGCATCGAAGGTATGGCAGGAAGAGGGCCTGCGTACCCCGTTTTCGTCCGCCGGCATCAGACTATCGGAGGCCAGGAAAACGAGTGCGGACGCATGCCTGGCCCAGGCTGAGTTGAACGGGTCGAGAAGCGACAGGTACTCGGGCCAGCAGGTGTCTTCCCGAAGCGCGAAGAGGAAGCGCCATGGCTGAATATTGTAGGCAGAGGGCGCCCATCGAGCGGCCTCCAGTATTGTCATGAGGTCGCTCAGCGGCATAGGGCTCGCGTCGAAGGAGCGCGGGGACCAGCGCTCGAGAAAGATCGGGTCGATCGGGTGGTCGGGCGTTCTGCCCACGGTGTTGCGCGTGGTTCCGTCTAAGCGTGTCACGGCCGCGGGGGTGTGGGATCCGTGTTCCGTGTTCATGGGGATACCTCCAGTAGTCATCAGATTCATCGGGTCCGTCTGGCGGCTGGCCAACCGGCTGACAATGACTCTAGTGGTATCAAAGAGATTAATAATCAGGCTTAGCGGAACAAGAATGTTTCCATAGATCGAACAATCAAGGCCCAGTCTCGGGACGACAACGTACAAAGGGGGGTAGAGGGTTCCTGGTTTACGGGTGGCGGAGGTTTGCAGTGACTGAGGATCAATAAATCATCACCACCTGTCGTCGACGGTCATCAGCCTACGCCTCACACCTCACACTCTTCACCCGCCACCGATCCGCATTCTGCCACCTTCCGTCGCCCTCCCGGAATAAAGCCCTTGGCCGGTGAATCTGGTCGAGGTTGCCCGGTCCCACGGCGTAATCATGCATTCAAGATTCATGTCATGGGGCCGTTAAAACGGGCATAGCCCTTTTTCGATCATCAGATTCAAGAGAGTAGCGGAGCGCATCGATGATGAAGCAGCTGAGCATGAAGGCGAAACTCACCGCCGCCTTCCTGATTGTGTTTGTCCTGTTTGGTACGGCCATCGCCCTTGCCGTGCAGGGGGTGATGAAGACCAGCCAGCGCTTCGACGACTTCTTCACCACCAGCCAGGTGCGCTACACGGCCTACCAGAAGATGTACTCCGACGGGCTGCTGTCGGGCATTGCGCTGCGCAACCTGGTGCTGCGGCCGGAGCTGAAAAAGCCCTTCGAGGTGGTGCCGGCGGCCATCAAGCGTTTCGACGAGGCCTACCAGACGGCGCTGGCGGCCTCGGAGGGCAATCCGGAGACGCTGGCCGAGCTCGAGACCATTGCCGCGCAGTGGGAGCAGAACAAGGGTTCCAAGCTCGCGGTGCTGGAGCGCGTGCGCGCCGGTGACATCGAGGGCGCGAAGGAGCTGCTGGTGACGGTGGAGCATCCGACCTGGCAGAAGATCCGCATCGGCATGCAGAACCTGACCAACGCCGAGGAGCAGAACACGCTCGCCCTGCGTGCGCAGATGATGGAGGAGAAGGAGACCGTGCTGCGCAACACCCTGGGGCTGACCGTGCTCGCCATCGTGCTCGGTGCGCTGGTGGCCTTCGTGGTGATCCGTGCGCTCAAGCGTGCCTTCTGCCATGTCATCGAGTCGCTCACCGACATCGCCAGCGGCGAGGGTGACCTGACGCGGCGACTGGACGAGGCGGGTCGCGACGAGGTCGCAGAGCTCGGCCGCGCCTTCAACCGCTTCGTCATCAAGATCCAGGCGCTGGTGAAGCAGGTGGCCGAGACCGGCGAGCAGCTGATGGCCGAGTCCCAGGCCATGACCGACATGAGCGTGGACACCAAGCTCAACATGAACCAGCAGGAGAGCAAGCTCGACCTGGTGGCAACGGCCATGAACGAGATGACCGCGACGGTGCAGGAGGTGGCGCGCAACGCCTCCGAGGCCTCCAGCGGTGCGCAGGAGGCGGACAAGGAGGCCAATGCCGGCAACCGCATGGTCGACGAGGTGGTGGCCGCCATCAACGACCTCGCCCACGAGGTGCGCGAATCCGCCCGCACCATCGGCAGCGTGGAGAACGATGCCGAGCAGATCGGCACCGTGCTGGACGTGATCCGCGGCATCGCCGAGCAGACCAACCTGCTGGCGCTCAACGCCGCCATCGAGGCGGCCCGCGCCGGCGAGCAGGGTCGCGGCTTTGCCGTGGTGGCCGACGAGGTGCGCACCCTGGCCAGTCGTACCCAGGAATCCACCCGTGAGATCCAGGAGATGATCGAGCGCCTGCAGGGTGGTGCCAGGGGTGCGGTCGAGGTGATGAGGCACAGCGAGCAGAAGACCGACGACGTGGTCGAGCGTGCCGGCCGCGCCGGCGAGGCCCTCAAGCGCATCACCCGCGCCGTCTCCAGCATCGCCGAGATGAACACCCAAATTGCCACGGCGGCCGAGGAGCAGTCGGCGGTCTCCGAAGACATCAACGAGAACGTCGTCTCCATCCACACCCTGGCCACCCAGGCCGCGGAGAGCGCCGAGCAGACCTCCAATCGCAGCCAGGCCCTGCAGCGCGTGGCCGAAGACCTGCAGCGCACGATCGGCGCCTTCCGCGTCTAGCCGCCAGCCGGCTTCCTCCCCACCTCGCGCCCGGCCCCTGCCGGGCGCTTTTTTATGCGCGTGAAGTCCTGATGTCTCGGGAGAAGGGCAGGTCTTGCATGTGGTATATGCTGCATTCATAGACTAAAATGTGGCATATACACAGGAGATTCACCATGCCCACCGCCACGCTACCAAAGGCCGATCCCCGCGCCGTGCTCACGAAGGCCCTGCTCAATGCCGGGCAGGCGCTGGGCCTGAGCCAGGCCGACCTCGGCCGGGTGGTGGGGAAGGACCGCTCGGTGTTCAGCCGCGGCCAGCTCGATCCCGCGAGCAAGAGCGGCGAACTCGCGCTGCTGCTGATCCGCTGCTATCGCAGCCTCTACGCCCTGATGGGCGGAGACGAGGCGCAGATGCGCCACTGGATGCACACCCATAACCACCACACCGGCGGCGTGCCGGCCGTGCAGTTGCGGACGGTGGAGGGGCTGGTGCGGGTGGCGGGCTACCTGGACGCGATCCGCGGCAAGGTCTGAGGCGTGGACCTGTGGGCGGCCTGCGGGCTCGAGGACGTCATCCATCCCATCCGGGGCGAGTTCTGGCGCATCGTCGAGAGCCAGGAGCAGGTCGCCACCGCGCGACTGGTCGATAACCTGGCCGAGCAGGGACTGCTGGAGGAGCTGCTGGAGGGCGTGAAGCCCGCGCCCCGGTCCGGTAGCGAGCACCTCGATTACCTGCTGATGACCCCGTTTCGCTACCCGCCGCTGCGTCACGGCTCGCGCTTCGGCCGGGCCTACGAGCCCTCGCTGCTCTACGGCGCGCTGGCACCGACCACGGCGCTGGCCGAATGCGCCTATTACCGCTTCGTCTTTCGCGCCGGCATGGCCACGCCGCCGCCGGGGCCCATCAATACCCGCCATACGCTGTTCCGCGCCGGCTACGCGACGAAGCAGGGGCTGCAGCTGCAGCAGGCCCCCTGCGAGCGCTTTCGCGCCACCCTCGCGAATCCCGCCGGCTACGGCGCCACCCAGGCACTGGGCAGTGCCATGCGCACGGCCGGCGTGATCGCCTTCGAATACCCTTCGGCCCGCGACCCGGAAGGCGGCGACAACGTCGCCCTGTTCGAACCCGCCGGCCTCTACGGCCGCCGCCCGCGCGAACGCCAGGAATGGCTCTGCGAACTCACCGCCGAGGTTGTCACCTTCCTGCACGTCCCCACGCGAAAGACACAGGTGTTTGCGCGGGCGGTGTTCGAGGTGGAAGGGCGGTTGCCGGTGCCGGCGGTTTAAAGTCGCGAGTTGAAGTTGAGTGGCGTGATGAGAGATTTGTCAGGCGCAAAGTATGTGGCATAACCCATAGGACGGGCTGTGCCCGCCCCAGGGTTTTGACTTGTAACTTGGGACTTGCGACTCACCCCTCCCGCAACTGTTTTGGCCGCTGCAGCAGTCGTAGCCGGCCGCTGCCCGGAAGGATCTCGTTCCACGTTGTCACGTCGAAGTCGATCACTGCCGTGCCGCAGGTGGGGAGGTCTTCCTGGGCGGTACCGGTGAGCAGGTCGAGCAGCCCGCTGAATCCGGGATTGTGGCCGACCATGAGCAGGGTGTCGCTGTGGCGGGTGCTGCGCAGGACCTCGAGCAGGTCGCCGACGGTGGCCTCGTAGATCGCCGGCACCGTGTCGATGCCGGCCGGGGGATAGCCCAGGGCCTCGGCGAGCAGGCCGGCGGTGGCCTGGGCCCGGGTGGCGGGGCTGCTGCGGATCAGGTCGGGGATCAGGCCGTTGTCGTACAGAAAGCCACCGATGAGCCGGGCATCCTGTTCCCCGCGCGGCAACAGCGGGCGATCGAAGTCGGCCAGTTCGTGCTGGACCCAGCTGGACTTGCCGTGACGGACCAGGATCAACGTCTTCATGCCTGTGCCTCGTGAGCCATGAAACGGGGCGGGAGTCCCGCCGTCCGAGCGTACACCGGAACGATCCGCAATGGCAGCGCCCCGCCGTTGGCGGGGCGCCGGAAGAGAGAGTAGCTGGTCCACCCGCGGATAATCGGGGGGTGGTGTCATCTCCGTTGGGCCTTGCGGCCTCCCTGTGGATCGGCGTGATGCCACTCGCTTCCCTGCGACCAGCTGCCGCTAATCAATAGCCCGCCCGCCGGTACGGGCATATGGGGGGATTTCCCGATTTTGGATCGACGGTCTGTTTCGTCGGCAGTCGGGGTACCCCTCCGCGGATGCCTCAGGAGGCCAGTTCGAGCGGATAGGGCAGGGCCTGGCGCTGGGCGGCGGCGCCGTCGGGGCTGCCCAGGTGCAGGGCGGCTTCCTCGGCCGCCTCGATCTGCAGCACGGCCAGCAGCTCCACGCCACCATCCGGATGCAGCTCGGCATCCACTACCTTGCCGACGGGCTCGTCGCGCCCCTTGCCGTAGACGTCGGTACCGGGCGGCGGCGGTTCGGCGGCCTCGCTGTGCAGGCGGTACATGCGGCGCTTGAGCTTGCCGAGGTACTGCATGCGGGCGACGATCTCCTGGCCCGGGTAACAGCCCTTCTTGAAGCTCACGCCATTGACCAGTTCCATGTTGGCCATCTGCGGCACGAAGGCCTCGACGGTGGCGGCATGCACGCTGGGCAGGCCGGCCAGGATGTCGAGCAGGGCCCAGCCGCTGGCGCCGACCGGGGCGCCATGCACGTTGAGGCGCTCCCACAGGTCCTTCATGGACTCCAGCTCGCCGTAGACCTCGAAGCGGGGGTGGATGCCCGGCACGCGGATCACCGTGTAGTCGCCGATGTTGGCCACGGCATCGTTTTCCGCCGGCACCTTGCCGCCCGTCGCCTTTTCCAGCTCCTCGACGGCATCCGGGCCCGACACGCCCAGGCGCACCAGGGCGCCCGAACCGTCCTCCAGGGTCACCTTGGCCATCATCACATATTTGCGCAGGCGCTCCAGCACCGGTTCCAGGGTGGAACGCGGCATGCGCAGATACCAGGTGTCGCCACGACGGAACAGGCGGAACAGGGCCAGCATGCGGCCCTTGGGTGTGCAGTAGGCGTTGAGCTGGGAGTGGGTGGCATCGACCAGGCGCACGTCGTTGGTGAGCTGGTTCTGCAGAAAGCCTGCCGTGTCGTCGCCATAGGCCGCGATCATCCCCAGGTGGGAGAGGTCGCAGAACACGTTGCCGGAGGTGGTGACGCGGCGCTCGCGGTCCGGATTGCCGAAGGTGGTCACGCGTCCGTCATCGAACTCGGCACCGGCATCGGCCAGGAAGTCTTTCCATTCGGGTTTCATTGCCACTCCTAGAGAAGCTACGCAGCGGTTGATCAGGCGCCCAGTGTAGTCAAACCCCCGGGGAGTGTCAGCACACTGTCTTAGCGGTTATTTTGACGATACGCTATCCTAGGTCTGGACGGGGAACCCCGCAGGGGGCTCCCGGTCGGATATCGATAACAAGCAAGAACGAAACAGGAGTCCACGCATGAGCCGCCCGGCTCGGCCCGTCTATCTGAACCTGTTCAAGCTCCGCCTGCCGATCCCGGGGGTGGTGTCCTTTCTGCACCGGGTCTCCGGTGTGCTGCTGGTACTGTTCATCCCGGTCTCGATCCTCGCCCTGGAACGCTCCCTGAGCGGGCCATCGGGCTATGCCCAGGTGCAGGACTGGCTGGGACATCCGCTCGGCGCCCTGCTGGCCCTGCTGTTCCTCTGGTCGCTTGTGCATCACCTGCTCGCCGGTATCCGCTTCCTGCTGCTCGATCTCGATGTCGCAATCGAGGCCCGGCCGGCACGGATGACGGCCTGGGTCGTCCTGGTGGCGGCCATCCTGCTCGCGGCGGCGCTGGCCCTGAACTGGCTGGCCGCGGGGTGGCCCGCATGAAGGGCGGATTGCAGGGGCTGTCGGCCTGGGTGGTGCAGCGCGTCACGGCGGTGTACCTCGCGCTGTTCGGGCTGGTGGCACTGGTCGTGCTGCTGCTGGGCGGGCCCCGTGACTTCGCTGCCTGGCAGTCACTCGTCGGCCATCCGGCAGCGTTGCTGGCCATTGCCCTGTTCTATGTCGCGCTGCTCTGGCATGCCTGGATCGGCGTGCGCGACGTGTTCGTCGATTACCTGCATGTCTTCTGGATCCGCCTGACGGCCTATGTGCTGCTGGTGGCCTTTCTCATCGGTTGCGGCCTGTGGGTCGCCCGCGTTCTCATCCTCGCGACGCTCTCATGACACTGACCCGGCGAAAATTCGACGTACTCATCATCGGCGCAGGCGGCGGCGGTCTGCGCGCCGCGTTGCAGCTGGCGGATGCAGAGGCCAACGTGGCCGTGGTCTCCAAGGTGTTCCCCACGCGCTCCCACACCGTGGCCGCCCAGGGCGGGGTGAATGCGGCGCTGGCCAACGTGCTGCCGGACAACTGGCACTGGCACATGTTCGACACGGTGAAGGGCAGCGACTACCTGGGTGACCAGGACGCCATCGAGTACATGTGCCGCGCCGCGCCCAAGGTCGTCTACGAGCTGGAACATTCGGGCGTGCCGTTCTCGCGCCTGGACAACGGCAAGATCTACCAGCGCCCCTTCGGCGCGCAGAGCCAGAACTTCGGCGGCGACCAGACGGCGCGCACCTGTGCCGCGGCCGACCGCACCGGGCATGCCATCCTGCACACCCTGTATCAGCAGAATGTGCGGGCGCGCACCCACTTCTTCGACGAATACTTCGCCGTCGATCTGCTCAAGGACGACGAGGGGTACATCCTCGGCGCGCTGGCCTTTTCCATCGAGACCGGCGAGCCCATCGTCATCGAGGCGAAGACCACGCTGCTGGCCACCGGCGGGGTGGGGCAGCTGTTTCGCACCTGCACCAATGCCCTCATCAATACCGGCGACGGCATGGGCATGGCCCTGCGTGCCGGCATCCCGCTGCAGGACATGGAGTTCTTCCAGTTCCATCCCACCGGCATCGCCGGCAAGGGCATGCTCATCACCGAGGGCGCGCGCGGCGAGGGTGGTTACCTCGTCAACAGCGAGGGCGAGCGCTTCATGGAGCGCTACGCGCCGCACGCCAAGGACCTCGCCAGCCGCGACGTGGTGAGCCGAGCCATCGTCACCGAGATCCGCGAAGGACGCGGCTGCGGGCCGGACAAGGACTACGTGCTGCTGCGTCTGGATCACCTCGGCGAGGAGGTGAACATGTCGCGCCTGCCGGGTATCCGCGAGATGTGCCTGACCTTCCTCGGCCTCGATCCGGCCAGGGAGCCGATCCCGGTCTATCCCACCGCCCACTACACCATGGGCGGCATCCCCACCAACCGGCACGGGCAGGTGGTGGTGCCGGTGAAGGACACGCCGGAGGATCCGGTACCTGGTCTGTACGCGGCCGGGGAGTGCGCCTGCGTGTCGGTGCACGGGGCCAACCGTCTGGGGGGGAATTCCCTGCTGGATATCCTGGTGTTCGGCCGTGCCGCCGCCAATCACATCATCGATTACCTGGCCGAGCACCGGCATCATCGGCCGCTGCCCGAGGCGGCCGTCGAGCAGGCGATGGAGCGGCTCGCGCGCTGGGACCGCAAGGGCGAGGGCGAGACCGTGGACGGTCTGCGGCGCGAACTGCGCAAGGTGATGGAAGACCACTGCGGGGTGTTCCGTACCGAGGCGGTGATGCGCGAAGGGCTGGACAAGGTGAAGGCCATCGCCGCGCGCCTGGACGACGTGCGGCTCACCGACCACAGCCGCGTGTTCAACACCGCACGCGTGGAGGCACTGGAACTCGAGAACCTGATCGACTGCGCCCTGGCTACGGTGACCTCGGCGCTGTATCGCACCGAGAGCCGTGGCGCACACTCGCGCATCGATCATCCGCAGCGCGACGATGTCAACTGGATGCGTCACAGCCTGTATTCCAGGGAGACGGACAGCCTCGACTACAAGCCGGTACGCACCAAGCCGATGACGGTCGATTCCTTCCCGCCCAAGGAGCGCGTCTACTAGCCATGAAATTCTCGATCTATCGCTACAATCCGGAGACCGACGACAAGCCCTACATGCAGGACTTCGAGTTGCCGGAAGCCGAGGTGCGTCCGGGCATGATGCTGCTCGAGGCACTGCTGCTCCTGAAAAAACAGGACGAGACGCTGAGCTTCCGGCGCTCCTGCCAGGAGGGTGTGTGCGGCTCGGACGGGATGAACATCAACGGTCGCAACGGCCTGGCCTGCGTCACGCCGCTGGCCGATCTGAAACAGCCGGTGGAGGTGCGCCCCTTCCCGGGCATGCCCGTGGTACGCGACCTGGTCGTGGACATGGAGAACTTCTACCAGCAATACCGCAGCACGAAGCCCTATCTCATCGCCGACGACCCCATGCCCGAGGTGGAGCGCATGCAGACGCCGGCAGAGCGCGCCGAGCTCGACGGACTCTACGAGTGCATCCTCTGCGGCTGCTGCTCCGCCTCCTGTCCCTCCTACTGGTGGAATCCGGAAAAATTCCTCGGCCCGGCCGCGCTGCTGCAGGCCGCCCGCTTCATCAAGGACAGCCGCGACCAGGCCACCAACGAGCGCCTGGATCAGCTCGACGATGCCTTCAAGCTGTATCGCTGCCACAGCATCATGAGCTGCCAACAGGTCTGTCCCAAGGGGTTGAACCCGACGAAGGCCATAGGCGACATCAAGAAGCTGATGCTGAAGAAGTCCGTCTGAGATGGACGAACTGGGTCGTCTGCGCTGGCAGTGCCGCCGCGGCATGCTGGAACTGGATCTGCTGCTGCGCCGTTTCGTCGACACCGCTTATGCCGGTCTGGACGGCGCTGAGCGCAACGCCTTTGCGCGGCTGCTCGACTACCCCGACGACACCCTGCTGGAACTGCTCATGGGCCGCATGACCTCCACGGAAGGAGAGATCACCCGTGTCATCGAAAAGATACGCGCCGCTCAACATTGAACTCGCCCCCTCCCGGCCGCTGGCCGCGCTCCTGATCCTCGGTACCCTGGCGAGCCTTACCGCCATCGGGCTTGCCGGTCTGCCCTGGTGGGCGCAGCTGCTCGTGCTGCTGCTGGTGCTGGTGTCGTTACGCACGGCATGGCAACGCCATGTCCGGCCCGTGGCCGCGGGGGCGGTGAGGCGTCTGGGGCGTGATGTGCAGGGACGCTGGTGGGTCGAGACGTTGCGTGACGGGCGGCAGGCCGCGGAACTGCTGCCGGGCAGCACCCGGTTTCCGGGGTTGATGATCCTGCAGTTCAGGACGGCCGATGCGCGACGCACGGAGGTGCTCCTCACTCCCGGCCGCACCCCTGCCTGGCGTCGTCTGTGCGTGGCGCTGCGTCACGAGACCCGGGCCGGCGCGGGGTAACCGGATGCTCCCCGGGGTCTCTGTGCCGGTCGGGACTGATATAATGCTCGCAGTCCCACACGTTACGACACGATCTCATGCCGACCGACCAGGAACGACTCGAAGCGCTGCTGAATCCCGATCCCGATCATGTCTATTCGGAGGAGGAACTCGATGCCATCGAGGCCATCGATGCCGAGCTGGCCCTGCGGCTGGATCGTGCGCAGACGCTGGCGCAGCGCGAGGCCGGTGACCAGCCGACGGATGGCCCCATCGATGAGGCCAAGGTGCGGGCGGCAGTGGAAGAGGCGCGCAAGATCCTGATGCAGGACGGCGGGGATATCGAGTTCGTGGCCATCCAGGACCGTATCGTGCAGGTGCGCCTGAAGGGTGCCTGCGTGGGCTGTCCGCGTTCCACCCTGGATCTGAAGAACGTGGTCGAGCGCCTGATTCGCAGCAAGGTGCCGGGCGTGGCCGGCGTGGCGAATACCTTCTAGCCTTACCGGCCAGCAGATCGCTGGCGCCTTTCAGCAAATCCGGGGGCCGGCCCTGTCGGCCCCCGGATCGTTTCAGCCCGCCGCGCGTTCCGTCTCCAGCACCGTCTCGATCATGGTCAGCAGACTGTCGGGGTTGAGCGAGATGGACTGGATGCCCTGTTCCACCAGCCAGCGGGTGATCTCCGGAAAGTCCGAGGGCGCCTGCCCGCAGATGCCCACGTACTTGCCCCTGGCGTTGCAGGCCGCTATGGCCATCTCCATGAGCCTGAGCACCGCCGGGTTGCGCTCGTCGAAGCCCACCAGCAGACCGGAGTCGCGGTCCACGCCCAGGGTGAGCTGGGTGAGGTCGTTGGAGCCGATGGAGAAGCCGTCGAAGTGTTCGAGGAAGTCGTCGGCGAGCAGGGCGTTGGCCGGGATCTCGCACATGAGATAGACCTTGAGGCCATTGCGGCCGCGTTCCAGCCCGTCCTTCTTCAGGATCTCGATGACGCGTTTTGCCTCGTCCACGCTGCGGGCGAAGGGGATCATGATGGCGACGTTGTCCAGCCCCTTGTCTTCGCGCACGTTGCGTATGGCCTCGCATTCCATGGCGAAGCTGTCGGCAAAGCTGTCCGAGTAGTAGCGTGAGGCCCCGCGAAAGCCGAGCATCGGGTTTTCCTCTTCAGGCTCGAAGGCCGGGCCGCCGATCAGCGAGGCGTACTCGTTGGACTTGAAGTCGCTCATGCGCACGATCACCGGCTTGGGATAGAAGGCGGCGGCAATGGTGCTGATCCCCTCGGCCAGTCGCTCGATGTAGAAGCGGCGGCGATCCGGATAGCCGGCCGAGGCGCTGTCGATGGCCTCCCGGGTTTCTTCGTCCAGGCTGTCGTATTCGAGAAGGGCGCGCGGATGCACGCGTATGCTGTTGTTGATGATGAATTCCAGGCGGGCGAGACCCACACCCTCGCAGGGCAGGTTGGCGAACTTGAAGGCCTGGTCGGGGTTGCCCACGTTGAGCATGAGCCTGGTCTTCGGCTTTTCCAGCTTGCGCAGGTCGATCTTGCGCGACTCGAACTTCAGTCTTCCATCGTAGACATTACCGGCATCGCCTTCGGCGCAGGAGACGGTCACTTCCTGGCCGTCCTGGATGTTGAGCGTGGCATCGCCGCAGCCGACGATGGCGGGAATGCCGAGCTCACGCGCGATGATGGCCGCGTGGCAGGTGCGGCCGCCGCGATTGGTCACGATGGCCGCGGCACGCTTCATCACCGGTTCCCAGTCCGGGTCGGTCATGTCGGTGACCAGGATCTCGCCGTCCTGTACCTGGTTCATGTCCGAGGCATCGAGGATCACGCGTGCGGGTCCGGCGGCGATACGCTGTCCGACGCTCTTGCCCTGCACCAGGATCTCGCCGCTTTCCTGGAGATGGAAGGTCTCCTGGAAGGCGGCATCCAGTTGCGACTGCACGGTCTCGGGGCGGGCCTGTACGATGTACAGCTCCTTGGTAATCCCGTCCTTCGCCCATTCGATATCCATGGGACGTGGACTGCCCGCCAGCTTCGAATAGTGTTCCTCGATGATCATGCCGTAGCGGGCGAGGGTGAGGATCTCGTCGTCGGTGATGCAGAAGCGTTCGCGATCGGCGCGTTTGACGTCGACGTTATGCGTCGAGGCCCCAGCCAGACTGTCGCTGGTATAGATCATGCGGATCGCCTTCTCCCCCAGCTGGCGCTTGAGGATGGGGCGCTTGCCCTGGGCCAGGGTGGGTTTGAAGACGTAGAACTCGTCCGGGTTCACTGCCCCCTGTACCACGTTCTCGCCCAGCCCGTAGGCGCCGGTGATGAAGATCACGTCGCGAAAGCCGGACTCGGTATCCAGCGTGAACATCACGCCCGAGGAGGCGAGGTCCGAACGCACCATCTTCTGCACGCCGATGGAGAGCGCGACGTCGTGATGCGAGAAGCCCTGGTGCACGCGATAGGAGATGGCGCGGTTGGTGAACAGCGAGGCGAACACGCGTTTGCAGGTCAGCAGCAGGTTCTTGTCACCCCGGATGTTGAGATAGGTCTCCTGCTGGCCGGCGAACGAGGCGGTGGGCAGGTCTTCCGCCGTGGCGGAGCTGCGAACGGCAACGTCGGTGTTGGCACCGTATTCCTTGCAGAGTTCGGCATAGGCCTGGCGGATTTCCTCCTCCAGGTCCGGCGGCATCTCGCCGTGATTGATCATGTTGCGAATGCTAATGCCGGTACGCGCCAGGGCGTCGACATCGTTGGTGTCCAGCCCCTCCAGCGCCTGGTTGATGCGTTCCACCAGGTGGTTGTGCTCGATGAAGCGCCAGTAACCTTCGGCGGTGGTGGCAAAACCGTTGGGTACGTTGACACCCTTTTCCGTCAGCGCGGAGTACATCTCGCCGAGCGAGGCGTTCTTTCCCCCCACCAGGGGGACATCGTTGATACCCAGTTCGCTGAAGCGGCGAATGTATTGCATGTCGTTTCCTCGCGGCACGTGAGTCCGTGTCGGATGCTCAGGTGATGACGGTCGGTTCTTCGCGGCCGAGCCGCTGCCTGAAGTCGGTGAGGCGATCGGCGATGGCGATGAGCCCGGCCAGCGCGTCCTGCGTATCGATGTCCTGCCGGGTCGGGTCGGGCTCATAGCGCTCGATATACAGGCGCAGCGTGGCGCCCTGGGTGCCCGTGCCGGACAGGCGGAAGATCAGGCGTGAGCCGTCGGTGAAGACGATGCGCAGGCCCTGGTGTTCGCTGACACTCTCGTCGATGGGGTCGACATAGGCGAAATCGTCGGCCAGCGCCACGCGGTAATCGCCGTACTCGCGGCCGACCAGGTCGGGCAGGCTGGCACGCAGGTCCTCGATCACGGACTGGGCCGCCGCGCCGTCCACGCCCTCGTAGTCGTGACGGGTGTAGATGTTGCGACCGTATTGGCGCCAGTGGGCGCGTACGATCTCCTCCACGGACTGCTGCCTGATCGCCAGCAGGTTGAGCCAGAACAGCACGGCCCAGAGGCCGTCCTTCTCGCGCACGTGATCGGAACCGGTGCCGAAGCTCTCCTCGCCGCAGAGCGTGATGCGATGGGCGTCGAGCAGGTTGCCGAAGAACTTCCAGCCCGTCGGCGTCTCGTAACAGGGCACTCCCAGGGCCTCGGCCACGCGGTCGGCTGCCTGGCTGGTGGGCATGGAGCGGGCGATGCCGCGTATGCCCTGGCGATAGCCAGGCACCCGATGGGCATTGGCGGCGAGGATGGCCAGGCTGTCGCTGGGCGTGACGAAAAAGCGTGGGCCCAGGATCATGTTGCGGTCGCCGTCGCCGTCGCTGGCGGCGCCGAAGTCCGGCGGCGAGCGTCCCCACAGGCTGTCGACCAGCTCGCGGGCATAGGTGAGGTTGGGGTCCGGGTGGCCGCGGCCGAAGTCCGCCAGCGGTTCGCCGTTGATCACCGTGCCGGGTTCTGCGCCCAGGCGGTTCTCGAGGATCTCTTTTGCATAGGGGCCGGTCACCGCGTGCATGGCATCGAAGCGCATGCGGAAACGCCCCGAGTTGAAGAGCTGATGGATGGCGTGGAAGTCGAACAGGTGGGCCATGAGGTCGGCGTAGTCCGTCACCGGATCGATGACCTCGATACGCATGTCACCGAGCTGCTGCTCGCCCAGGCTGTCCAGCTCCACGTGCCGGGGGTCGACGATGCGGTAGCCCTGGATGCGTTGCGTTTCAGCGTAAATAGCCTCGGTGAGCTTTTCCGGGGCCGGCCCGCCGTTGGCCGTGTTGTACTTGATGCCGAAGTCGCCCTCCGGGCCGCCGGGATTGTGGCTGGCGGAGAGGATAATGCCGCCGTCGGCACTGTACTTGCGGATGATGCAGGAGGCCGCCGGCGTGGACAGGAGGCCGCCACGTCCCAGCAGCACCCGCCCGACGCCATTGGCGGCGGCGATGCGCAGGATGGTCTGGATGGCCTCGCGGTTGTAGTAGCGCCCGTCACCGCCGAGCACCAGGGTCATGCCCTGGGTATTCTCCAGTGTATTGAAGATGGCCTGGACGAAGTTCTCGAGGTAGTGGGGTTTGCGGAAGGCGGAGACCTTCTTGCGCAGGCCGGAGGTGCCGGGGCGCTGGTCGGTATAGGGGTGCGAGCTGATGGCGTTGACGTTCATGGACCCGCTCTTGTTGATCGTTTTCATAGACGTTAGCAAATCCGGCCGGGGCTGTCTGCTGTGATATGATCGGCTGCCATGCTGATCGACATCCCGCGCACCCGGCCACTCACGCCGCAGCCCGAGAGTTTTGCGTCGCTGATGGAACTCTACGAGGCGAACTACATTCGCCTGCGTCAGCTGTGCCCGGACCTGCACCGGATCGAGGGTGAGGCCGTCTCGCGGGTGAGCGGCTGTCTGGACCTGCACCTGCAGGTGCTGGAGACCAGCCGGTTCACCAGCACGGTGCTGCTTACCTACTACCTGCCGGACGAGGAGGGCGGCCAGCGTGCCGATCCGAACGTCGTCGTGCGCATGTATCACGATGCCCACCAGGCCGAGGTGCTGAGCCGCGTGTGCCGGGTGCGTGACGCCCGGGTCAGCGCCCGCCAGACCGACGTGGATTCCGCCCTGCTGTGCAAGTGGCGTCTCAACCGCTTCCTCTACAAGTGGCTGGGCTACTGCCGCCTCCAGGGCCACTGCTTCGGCCTGGCCAATCCCGAACGCCGCGCCCTCGGCGTCGGCTGACGCCCTCTTCCCCTCCAGAACCCTTCTCCCAGGCCGTTTCCCCGCCGGTAGCGAGCCCGGCACCGGCCGGTGCCCGTCATTTGCCTGCGCCGTAATTCTTGACTGTATTAGTCAGTTTTTGTATAACGGAACCCTAATCCCGACGTAATTAGTCGGTTTTTCGCGCCACTCACCACTGAGAGGACAAGCACATGAAACTGTCAACCAAAGGCCGTTATGCCGTGACGGCGATGCTTGATCTGGCCATCCATGATCGCGTCGGACCGGTGACCCTGGCCGATATATCCCAATGCCAGGGGATTTCGCTGTCCTATCTCGAACAGCTGTTCGCCAAGCTGCGCAAGGATTCCCTGGTCGAGGGCGTGCGCGGTCCGGGTGGCGGCTACCGCCTGGCGCGCCCCTCGGATCAGATCTCCATCGCCGAGATCATCCATGCCGTGGACGAGAAGGTGGACGTGACCCGCTGTGGCGGCCACGAGGACTGCCAGGGCGGCGAGCGCTGCCTGACCCACGAGCTGTGGAACGACCTGAGCCAGCAGCTGTACGACTTCCTCGACGGCATCTCACTGGCCGACCTGGTCGACCGCCCCGACGTGCGGGAGATCGCCCGCCGTCAGGACGTGCGCAGCCAGCGCGACCGCGCCTACATGATGCTGCGCAGCACGGCGGCATAAGGAGCGCGGGTATGGCCATCAAGCTTCCGATCTATCTGGATTACTCGGCGACGACGCCGGCGGACCCGCGC
>JABURS010000034.1 GCA_014762505.1 Chromatiales bacterium
TGGCCATGGTGGCCTGAGTCTACTTCTGGGTGCCTTTAGAAATGGGGGGATTACCGAAATACCGGAGTGATCATGAAGATTACGGTAGAAACCCTCGTTATGGCCCCTATTGCCTCGGTATGGAAGGCCTACACCACCCCTGACGACATCATCCAGTGGAACGCGGCATCGGATGATTGGCACACAACCAGATCTACCGTTGATCTCCGGCCAGGCGGCTCATTCTGTTCGCGCATGGAGGCGAAAGATGGCAGCTTCGGGTTCGACTTCGAGGGGACGTACACCAAGGTCGTGCCAAACAGCATCATCGAATACTCGTTCGGTGATCGTACGGCTACGGTCGAGTTCAGCGAGGGCGCTGGTGGCGTGTCTGTACGGGTCTCTTTTGATAGCGAGGAGACGCACTCCATAGAGCAGCAGCGCGAGGGCTGGCAGGCCATACTCAACCGCTTCAAGAAGCATGTCGAAGAAAAGGCCTGATTTCTGGCGGCAAGCCTTCGATAAAAACGAGAAAATGGCGAATTAGGCCATCCTTCCGTTACCCGGTAGTCAGTCGGCTCAAAGAACAACAGCCTTTAATATTAAAGCATCCTTCTCTCTGATCCGGGCTTGCCCTCCCCCACTACAGCCTCCTGGGCCAGATCAACGCCCAATCGAGAAATACAGACAGGTGCCGGGCTCCGGACAGGTCCGAAACATGAGGTGTACGCCCTCGTAGTAGTAACGGCCATGGCGTCGCAGCTCGGGACGGTGTTGCAGGTAGCGGTCCCATTCGTTCCAGGAACGCCAGTGGCCCTGGTAGACGTAGGCCTGGCCACGATGTTCGTGGTGACGGTTCCGGTAGTGATGGCGGTTCTGGTCGTAGGGGCGGTCCCGGTAGCCCTGGTAACGGTCGTACTCCCGGTAGCGTTCATAACCCTGGTCGCGATCACGGTCTGCCGATGATGCCGGCGTGGCCGCCAGCAGCATTGCCGCGAGACAGGTCGCAACAATCGTCATCTTCTTCATGGCGCACCTCGCAAGCCAGATACCCGGCCCGGTATCCGGCTACAGAATCCGATGGGTGAAACCAGCCCACTGGCGGCCACAGGCGTCGCGCCTGCGCCCAGGGACTTCCGTGTAAAGCATAGACGAGCTCGAGGATACTAGTCCGCACGGCAGGAGCCGGGGTTGACGCAGATCACGTACAGAAAAAGGTGACAGATTTATTTTCCTTCGCTGCAGCCGACGCTGAGTGACGGTGGCAATCGGGGGCAGACTGGACTAACTCCTGTTCGCAAGAAGCCGCACGGCTGCCCGCTCCCCGCCGGTATCGTCGATTTGAGCCGGATCGGAAATCGCTCTCTGCCCCGGTTTTTGTGTGCCGCCGGTTTCGATGCACACAGTCAAAGAAGCGGTAGCAGAACGTTCTGGCTCCACACAAACAACGGGCCCCGGCCAGTGTGCACCGGGGCCCGGGTCTTCCGGGCAATCAAGCCTTCTGATGGATTACGAGCCGATCACGCCGCCGTCTTTTCGCGTGATGACGACCGTGGCATCGCGTGGAACCGTGACGCCATCCGGCACGCCGTTGGGCACCGGGAAGTTGGTGGCCGACGGGTCGCCGCCACCGGGGTGCTGGACGTTGATGAACATGGTGCGACGGTCCGGGGTGACGGTGATGCCGGTGATCTCGCAGCCAGTCACGCCGGTGAACAGGCGACGCAATTCGCCGGTCATGATGTCTGCGACCAGCATCTGGTTGTTGAGGCCCTTCTTCTGGCCACCATCGGTCTGGATGAACAGGCGGCCATCCGGGTCGGCCCACAGGCCGTCCGGGTCGCTGAAGGTGTCCTCGTCGTCTGCACCGTGGGTGTCCTCGGCGATCAGGAAGATGTTCCAGGCGAAGGTCCGGCCACCGAAACCATTGGTCTCGCTCCAGCGGATGATGTGGCCATCCGCGTTCGGGGCCAACGGGTTGGCGGCGTCGGCCACGGTACGGCGGCTGTTGTTCGTCAACGCGCAGTACACCTGGTCGTCGGCCCCGACGGTGATCCACTCGGGACGATCCATCGGGGTGGCGCCCACGATGTCCGCCGCGATGCGCGTGTTCACCAGCAGTTCGCCCATGTCGCTGAAGCGCGCTGCCAGCGCCGGCACGTTGAGGCTCAGTTCCAGCCAGCGGCCGGTACCGTCCTCGTCGAAGCGCGCGACGTACAGGGTGCCACGATCCAGCGGGCTTTCGCCGCGGGCACGCATGGCCCGCCAGCTGTCGGCCGAGACGAACTTGTAGATGTACTCGAAGCGCTCGTCGTCGCCGGAGTAGACGACGACACGGCCCTGGTCGTCGACATGCACTGTGGCACCCTCGTGCTTGAAACGCCCCAGCGCGGTGCGCTTGACCGGCATCTGTGCGGGATCGAAGGGGTCGATTTCCACCACCCAACCGAAGCGGTTCTCTTCGTTGCGGTAGTCGGGATCACCCAGGTCGAAGCGCTTGTCGTACAGGTGCCAGCCGTAGCCGGAGCCGTTCTGGCTGAAGCCGTAGCGTACCTGCGACTCGCTTGCGGACCAGGCGGCATCCGTGCTGCCGAAATAACCGTGGAAGTTCTCTTCACAGGTGACGTAGGTCCCCCAGGGCGTATAGCCGTTGGCGCAGTTGTTCACGGTTCCGAGAACCACATTGCCGTTCGGCGTCTGCAGCAGCGGATGCCCGGCAGCCGGGCCGCTCACATTCATCGGGGTGTTCACGTGGATACGGCGGGCGAGTTCGCTTTCGACGGGCATCCAGCGCCCGTTACGGCCGGACTTCTTGATTTCCACCACGGAAACGCCATGGGCGTGCTGGGAAACGCGAACATCCTCCAGACTCTCGGGCGCCGACTTGCCCAGCACGTGGGTGTTGCCGCCGAACTCGTGGTTGAGGCAGAGCACGCCATGGTCGTTGCCCTGGCCGAAGACCATGGCGCGGCCGCGCCACGGGTTGTTCTCACGATCCTCGTCCCAGCCAGAACGCTTGCCCTGTCGGTCCAGGATCGGGAAGAACCACATCCCGTCGTGGCCGATGCCGAACTGGCGCGCCTGGTCCTCGGCGCTTGGCGGCCAGTTGAAGGCCGGGGCACCGGGCTCGATCGGGTCACCCCAGGGAAGAATGATGTCGTAGTCGTACTCGGGCGAGATGGCGGGCACCGGGCCGGTGCCGTCGGCGATGGCTACGGGCGTGAAGTTCATCAGGCCCCGGCCGCTCCTTCCCTGCTTGCCATACTTGTCGCGCAGCTGGTGTTCCATGGCGGACGCCATGGCGCTGGGTGCGAACAGGCAGCTCGCCGCCAGTGCGAGGCCGCCCTTGAGCAGTCCTCGACGCTCGAGGTTTACCTTGAGAACGTCCTGGAAGGGACGATTGCCGGATGTATTACTGGTCGTATCGTCGTCGCGCATGGTCAATGGGCCCCTGATCCGTCATTGGAGGTGGAAACAGCGCCCATTAAGATAGGTGGTCAAGGTTTCAGCACGGTGAAGACGATCTGCGTTCGCAGCTTGCAATCCACATGCCATTCGTGACAGCGCCAGCAGCCTGTCATGGCAGCGACCTGTTACCCGTCTCCAGGGAAGGGTGGCCATATAGGCGAAAGGCAGCCCGGGCCTGAGGGTAGTCATGCCTCCCCATGAGGGGTGATTGCTCTCCGACCCGGTTCTGCGTATGCGCCTCCCCTGCCGCATCCCTGCTAACTGCAGAGATGCCCGACGAATGAGGATACCGGCGGGTGCCTGGCCAGGGTGCCAGGGTAGATCACCATGAGTTCCTTGGCGAGCCCGGGTTCCCTTACCGGAATGGCAACCAGGCTTCCTGCCCGCACCTCTTCCTTCACACAGCTTTCCAGTACGAGAGACGCCCCCAGTCCCGCCTTGACCGCCTGCTTGACCGCTTCGGTGCTGCCCAGCTGCATGGATACGCTGGGGAATGGGCCATGGCCCCCGAAGAAGGTGGCCAGCAGTCGCCCGGTTCCGGTGCCTGGTTCGCCACCGATCAGACTCATGCCGGAAAGTGCGTCCCGATCGATATCGGCCCTGCTCGCCCACGGGTGATCCGGCGGAACGATCAGCACCACCGGCTCGTTCCGCCAGGGCTGCGCGTGGAAGCCGGGTGTCTCGTTCCACCACTCCATCACGGCGACATCCAGCTCCCCGTTGGAGAGTTGTTGCGCAATGGCCGGGTTGGAATCGATCACCAGGTCCACTTCCGGGCCGGTTCCCAGGTCCTTATAGGCCCGAACGTGTGGCTGCAGCATGTAGATCCCGATGTTGGAGCTGGCGCCTATTCGCAGACGGGTGTTCATAACCGATTCCCGCGCCCGCTCATCGAGCCGGAGCATGCTGCGGGCGAATGGCAGCAGGGTCAGGGCGGCCCGGGTGGGCTCGCACCGTGAGCGACCCCGCTGCACCAGCAACACGCCCAGTTGCTCCTCCAGCTTCTGGATGTGCTGGGACAGGGTCGGTTGCGCTATGCCCAGATGGTTTGCTGCTGGCCGGAATCCCTGGTGGTCGATCACTTCCACAAAACTCTTCAACCACACCAGGTTCAGCATGGACTCGCCTCACGGACCCGAGGCAGGTTGATGGCATCGTCCGGTTTCTCACCACGCAGGGCCTGCAATATGTTCCTGGCGGCGCGCTGCTCGATGGCCAGTCGGACACTCCTGACGGCTGATCCGATGTGGGCGGTGAAGAGCGTGTTGGGATGGCTGCGTAATCCCGGGGAAATCTCCCTGGGACGATCCTCTCGCGCCCAGTCCTCCATTTCGAACACGTCGGCTGCATACCCGCCGAGATGGCCAGACTCGAGTGCCTGCAAGACGGCGGATTCGTCCACCACCGACCCACGGCAGGGATTGATCAGGAAGGCGCCGGGCTTCATCTGGGCGAGCCGTGACGCGTTCATGGTATGGAGCGTGTGCTCATTGAGGGCCAGGGCAAGGATGACGATATCGGCCCGGGACAACAGCTGCTC
The DNA here is from genome assembly GCA_014762505.1 of Chromatiales bacterium. NCBI lineage: Bacteria > Pseudomonadati > Pseudomonadota > Gammaproteobacteria > Chromatiales > Chromatiales bacterium. The sequence continues at coordinate 4,988 of JABURS010000034.1, forward strand.
CAGCGTCACATGGGTGACACCCAGATCCTGTTCATCCTGCGCCGACAGCGGCTGGGTTTCCGTGTACAGCACCTCGGCACCCCAGCCATTCAAACGCCGGGAGACGGCCTTGCCAATAGCGCCCATGCCGATGATGCCGCCGCAGGAACCCTCGATGCCGAGACCATAAAACTCGGGCGTCCAGCCAGCAAACTGCCCTGAACGGACATACTGGTCCGCCGCACGCACCTGCCGGGCGAGGCCGATGGTCAGCCCGATGGTGAGTTCCGCGGTCGGCACCGTCAGCAGGTCGGGTACGAATGTCAGCCAGACACCGTGGCGGGTGCAGGCGTTGACATCGAAATTGTCGTACCCCTTGAGTGCGGCCCCGATGACCTTCAACTGATGACAATCGGCCAGAAAGTCCTCGCCAACGCGGTCCGGCATGAAGGCCATTATTGCATCGGCATTGGCCGCCCTGGCCTTGATCTCGTCCCGCGGCAGGGTGGCGCCGGTCTGATTGGTGATGAGTTCGCAATGGGGCTCGAGGCTTTCCAGGATACTGTCATGCACCCGGTGAGTTATCACAACCTTGGGTTTCATATGGGGTCCTTACTTGAACTTTTTACGTAGATGGCCGCTGAGGCTGTCCACCAGGGTCACCATCAGAAGAATCACAATCAGGATGGCGCTGACTTCCTGGTACTGCATGATGCGCAGCGAGCCCATCAGTTCGAAACCGATGCCGCCGGCACCAACCATGCCCATCACGGTCGAGGCGCGGAAGTTGTATTCCCAGCGGTAGATCGACACATCGGCGAACTGCGGCAGCACCTGGGGCAGCACAGCGTGGTACAGCACCTGCAGACGGGTGGCACCGGCAGCATCGGCGGCCTCGATCGGGGCTTCATCCACGTGCTCGATCGCCTCGGCAAAGAACTTGCCGACCATGCCGATGGAGTGCAGCCCGAGTGCCAGCACACCCGGCAGGGCACCGAATCCCACAGCGGCGACGAAGATGATGCCCATGATCAGCTCGGGCACGGAACGCAAGCCGTTCAGAATCGTGCGCGTGACCTGGAATACCACCGGGTGGGGCGAGGTGTTCCGGGCAGCCAGGAACGCCAGCGGCACCGAGACAGTCACTGCAATCGCGGTGCCTGCGATACTCATTGCGAGGGTATCTATCAGGGGCGCGATCCAGTCTGCCACGTTGGTGAAGTCGGGCGGCAATGATTCGCCCAGCAGGGTGCCAATGGCGGGGATGCCATTGGCCAGCGTGTTGAAGTTGAACAGGCCCACATACCAGCTGGCGACAAAGATGATGCCCAGTACCAGCGCCGACTGTCCGATTTTCTTCCGCCAGCCTTTTGCGTGCTCATCGAGCACCGAGACTGACGGGGCCGGCGAGGAATTCGCCGGCTCCGTTGTCGAGTAATCCATGGGTTTCCTCACATCTTGGCAAAATCAAGGTTGAGCAGGCCGCCCATGGCACGGATCACGTTGTAATCCGCGTCGGTGATCGGCGCAAAACCCTCCGCCTTGAGGTTCTTCAGGATCTCCGGATCATCGATCTGGATGAAGGCGTTCTGGATGCGGGTTTTCAGCTCAGGGTTGAGATTGGAACGCATGGCCCAGGGATACTGGGGGAATTCATCGCTGTAGCCGAGCACCTTGACCTTGTTGCGATCAATCAGGCCACGGTCCGTCACGTGTTCGAAGATCACCTCGGACAGCCCGCCGGCATCGGCGTTGCCATTGGCCACGTTCACCGCCACGGCATCATGGGTGCCCACGAAATGGGCTTCGTAATCCTTGTCTGCCTCCAGGCCGGCCTTTTCGAGAAGGACGGTTTTGGGAATCAGATGGCTGGACGTAGAGGCACGGTCACCGTAGGCCATTTTCTTGCCCTTGATGTCGGCGAACGAGTCCAGGCCGGCATCGGCGTTGGCGATGATGATGGAACGGTAGGTGGGCTTGCCGTCCACCACCATGGCCGCGAAGGGCTCGATGTCGCTTTTGCTCTTGGCCATCACGTAGGACAGCGGGCCGAAGTAGGCAAGATCGATACGGCCAAAGCGCATGGCTTCGATCATGGAGGAGTAATCGGTGGTAACGATCAGCTGGATCTCTTTGCCGAGCGTGCGTTCGAGGTAGTCTTTCAGGGGCTGGTTGCGCTTGATCAGTTCCGATGCGTTCTCATCGGGCAGCAAGGCGACCTTCAGCAGATCCGGGTCCGCATCGGCTGCATGGGCCTGCAGGTTTACACCCACCATGATCAAAAGCGCGAACAGGGCGTGGATCATCGTCTTCATTGTGTAATCTCCAGAGGTTGATAAGTAACAGGGTTGGTCTGCGGTTGACGTACAGCGGACTTGTCCTGCTGGGTCGCCGCGGCGGGTGTGCGATGGTAGATCTCGTCCAGGTGGTGCGACTGCATCTGCTCCGGTGCGGCGTCGAACACGATTCGGGCGTTCGACAGGCCGATGATCCGGTTCGCAAAGCGCTGGGCATATTCCAGCTGGTGCAGGGAGATCACGGCGGTAATGCCGTCTTCCTGACAGATGTCCCGCAGCAGGCCCAGCACCCGCTCGGAGGTGGCCGGGTCCAGACTGGCCACGGGTTCATCCGCCAGGATCATGGAGGGCTGCTGGGACAGCGCCCGGGCAATCCCCACTCTCTGCTGCTGACCACCCGAGAGCTGATCCACCCGGCAGAGGGCCTTGTCGGCCAGGCCGACCCGATCCAGGCAGTGCAGCGCCAGTTCCAGGTCGTGTCGGGGCAGCGGCAACAGACTGCGCCAGGTGCCGTGATAGGCGAGCCGGCCCGTCAGCACGTTCTGCAATGCGGTGTATCGCTCGATCAGCTGGTGGTGCTGGAACACCATGGCGGTACGGCTGCGGTGCTGCCGAAGGGTTCTGCGGTTGTTGAGTTCGCCGAATTCCCCGGAGACCACCTTTCCCGTGGTCGGCTGGACCAGAAGATTGAGTGAACGAAGCAGGGTGGACTTGCCTGCGCCGGAAAGCCCCAGCAACACGGTGAATTCACCCTTGTGAAAATCAACAGTGGTAGGTTTGAGCGCGAGGACGTTTCCCGGATAGGTTACGCCCATCCCCTCTACCCGGAGCATCACGTCGGTTGGTTGAGCAGTGGCCATAGGATCACCTTTTGCAATGGATAAGCCCGCTGAATTGCGACTTACAATGAAAAGGTAAAGCTGGCGGATGACAGGGGCGTGTCGCGGGCGTGACAGGTTCGTGAAGTCAGGCGCGTGATCTGTTCTCTTGTTGCCCTCCCCTACACCGTCTTTCGATGCCCGCTCGGCTTCCACGCCGGTGCGATCACGTCCGGCATGTCGGAGCGTTCCAGCAGCCGGGCCGGTGTCAGCGCGAACTCGCCATAGCGGGCGTTCACGGCATCCATCACCTGGTTCTTGTCGCCACCCGCCCCGGCCTCGGCAAAGAGGTCGAGCTGCTGTCGCATCGGCCGCGGGTCGAGGGCGGTCACCTGGATCTGGTGCACGGGTTCGCCCCGCCAGTGGGTCTCGAGGGCGAACTGGCACAGCCGGTAGATGGCCTGGCCGTCATCGCTGGCCGTGGGCAGGCGCAGCTTGTCGCCCCGCCAGCCGTAGTCCCCTTTCCAGCCGACGAGAAAGCGCTGCGCCTCCATGTCATGCCGCCGCAGCCGGGCGCCGACCTTCTCGCTCATGTGCAGGAAGAAGGTGAGCAGCACGCCCCTGTCCCGGGTGCCGGGCGGGACCACCTTGCCATGGCCGATGGTCTTGGGCGGCGGGGCCTCCGGGTGTATCCGGTCCGGGTCCTCGCCCTGGCACATCAGCCAGATCCGCCGGCCCAGGTTGCCGAAGCGCCGGGCCAGCACGCTGACGGGCAGCCGCTGCATCTGCCCGCAGTACTGCACGCCGTGGCTGGCCAGAAAGGCACCGATGCCGTCGGCAATGCCGCTCAGGGCCGTGGTCGGCACGTTCGCCAGGCGCTCGCGCGCCTCCCAGGGCGGGATCACGGTGAAGCCGTCGGGCTTCTGCAGCTTGGCGGCGAACTTGGCGGTGGTCTTGTCCCCGCTCACCCCGATCGAGCACTGCAGGCCCGAGATCGTCTCCACCCGCTGCTTGACCAGCCGGGCGATGCGCACCGGCGTGCCATGCAGCCGCTGGCAGTGGGTCACGTCCAGAAAGGCCTCGTCGACCGAGTACACCTCCACGTCCGGGCAGATGTCGTGCAGGCCGGCCATGATCGCCGTCGAGACGGCCGCGTAGACCTGCGGGCGGCTGGGGCGCTGGATCAGCCCCGGGCAGCGCGCCCAGGCCTCCTTCAGGCGCATCCCCGTGCGGATGCCGTAGGCCCGCGCCTCGTAGGAACAGGTGATGATGGTGGTACCCCGCAGGCCATTGGTGACGGCCACCGGCAACCCCCGAAGCTCGGGGAAGTCCCGCTGCTCCACCGAGGCGAAAAAGGCGTTCATGTCCACCAGCACGATCGCCCGCGGCCAGTGGACGGGGCAGACCAGGGGTGCGGGATCGGGGACGGCGGGCGGCATGTGCGGGCGCAGGTTCTCTATCGGTTCTCCCTATCGTAGGGGCACGGCGTATGCCCTGGCAAGGGCCACGCAGGGGGACCTGCCTAAGCACTTGATTGAACAGAAAAACGCCGCGTAGCGACGTTTGATCAGGACGTGAAAGCGGGTTTGGGGGGCCCAGGGGCGCCGCAGAGAGGGGACTTGCCACAGAGGGCACAGAGGCCACAGAAAGAAAGGTGTGTCCTTGGGCGCCATAGGGCGGGCCGCGCCCGCCATCCCCGCGGAACGCGATCCAGCCAGGCATCTAGGCTGCTACAGTCCAGCCCCCCGAGCCAGGCTGGCGCAATACACATAAACTCGTATAATTTGTGTATCACCAAGCCCGCAGGAGGTCACCATGCAGACCGACGCCGACACCACCCGCACCAACATCGTCATCGACACCCGCCTGGTTCAGACCGGCCTCAGGCTCACTGGCCTCAAGACCCGGCGCGAGCTGGTGGACCTCGCCCTGCGCGAGCTCGTCCGCCACGAACAGCAGAAAAAGCTGCTCGCCCTCAAGGGCAGGATCGAGTGGGAGGGTGACCTGGACGCCATGCGTACCGACATCCCCGAGGACGACGCACGCTGATGCTGGTCGACACCAGCGTCTGGGTGGACTTCTTCGCCGGGCGCGACACCCCGCAGGTGCAGCACCTGGAGCAGGCCCTGCGCGACGGGGCAGACCTCGCCATCTGCGGCATCGTGCTCACCGAGGTGCTGCAGGGCATCCGCGACGACGCCCAGCACGACCTGGTGCGCCAGCACCTGAAGCCCCTGCTCATGTTGCCGATGGACGAAGACACCTTCGTCCTCGCCGCCGCGCTGTTTCGCGGCCTGCGCAAACAGGGGCTCACCATCCGCAAGACCAACGACTGCATCATCGCCGCCACCGCCATCCAGCACGGCCTGCCCCTGCTGCACAACGACCGCGACTTCGACACCCTAGGCCAACACAGCCCGCTGCAGATCATCGACCCGACCACAGCCAATACCTGAGAAGACGCAAGACAGGATTTGCCACAGAGGGCACAGAGGCCACAGAAAGAAAGGTGTGTCCTTGGGCGCCATAGGGCGGGCCGCGCCCGCCATCCCCGCCGAACGCGCTTCAACCTTCGGGCCTAGCCACAGAGGGCACAGAGATCACAGAGGGAAACCGCCCTGGTCGTCATTCCTGCGAAAGCAGGAATCCAGGAGTCCAAAAGAACCGTGGCCGGTACCGGTTGCTGCGGCCTATCCCCGGCTGTTGTGGCCGTCCAGTCAGTCGGTTAGATTGGTCCGACCACCCATCTGGCTGCAGCCTTCATGTCGTCAAGCCCGCGAGCCGATCGTTCACCCGCCGGAACGGCACTGGCACATCAACGCCCCTATTCCCTGACCACGCGATGCCCCCGCTGCGCCCAATAACCTTGCTGTCCGCCACCGTGCTGTGGTCAGCCCTGGCCACGGCACAGGAGCCTGATAGCGCACCGGGGCCTGATAACCCACAGGAGCCTGATGAACAGGCGCCGCTGGTGATCCATATCACGGCCCCCCTGATCGAGACCGAGTGGCAGCAGGCGCCGAGCGCGGTCACGCTGATCGACGATCGCGATATCGGCGATGGACGCGCCCCCATCCAGCCCACCGATGCACTGAACCTGTCGCCCGGCGTGCTGGTGCAGAACCGCAACAACTTTGCCCAGAACCCGCGCGTCTCCATCCGCGGCTTCGGGGCCCGCGCACCCTTTGGCATCCGCGGCGTGCGGGTGCGCCTGGATGGCATTCCCCTCACCACGGTCGATGGCCAGGCACAGATCGATGCCATCGATCCCAGCGCCATCCAGACCATCGAGGTGCTGCGCGGGGCCAACGCGGTACTGCATGGCAATGGCAGCGGCGGCCTGCTCGATTACAGCAGCCATGCAACACGGTCTGCCCCGCTCGCCCGGGCCGAGGCACAGGTCGGTGACCATGGCCTGCGCCGCCTCCACGCGGCCATCGGCGAACAGAAAGACGCCTTCGCCTTTCTGGGTGCCATCACCCAGCTGGAACAGGAAGGCTATCGCGATCAGAGCGAAGTGGAACGCCGCAACGTGAATCTCCGGCTCGACCATCGCCAGGGCGATCGCGACTGGTTCGTGCTGCTCAACCACCTCGACAATCCCCTGGCCGAAGACCCCGGCGCACTCACCGAGGCCGAGTTGCAGGAAGACCCCTCCCAGGCCGCCCCGCTCGCCAGCCTGATGGACGCCGGCCAGGAGGTCCGCCAGAACATCGTCTCGGCGGGGATCGAACAACGCCTCGGCGGGGCGAATCATCAGCTCAGCGCACAGGGCTGGCTGATCGGCCGCGACTTTGAGCAGCAACTGCCCTTTCCCGGCAGCAGCCTGATCCAGTACGACCGGCAGATCGTCGGCGGCGCGCTCTACTACCAGCGCCCGGTCGGCAAGCTCCTCCTGCACACCCACCTCAGCCTGGAAGACCAGGCGGACGACCGGCAGCGCTATTGTCGCGATATCGACCTGGAGCCGTTCAGTTGCATCACTGGCATCAGCGACGACCTGGCGCTGGACCAGCTGGAAACCGCCCGCAATGTCGGCCTGGGGCTGCAACTGGCCGGGCCGGTGGCGGATGAACGGGGTCGCTGGGTGATGGGACTGCGCTACGACCGGCTGCGCATGGCCATCGACGACAACCTGCAGGCCGGCGGCATCGACAACTCCGGCGAGCGCATCTACGACGAGCCCAACTACAGCCTCGGCTACAGCCATACCCTGAACAACCGGTGGACCGCCTTCGGCCAGTACGCCACCAGCTTCGAGGCCCCCACCTTCACCGAGTTCGCCAACCCGGCAGGCAGCGGCTTTCGCCCGGGCCTGGAACCCCAGACCAGCCAGACCCTGGAGGTCGGCGTACGGGGTCAGCTCTATACGGCGCAACTCGAGGCCACCCTGTTCACGGTACGCGTGGAAGACGAGATCATCGTGGACGACGATCCCGGCGCCGCCCCGGGTGACGAGCGCACCTTCTACCGCAACGCCGATCGCACCCGTCGCGACGGCCTGGAACTGGGCGCGCGCTGGCGGCCAGGCGCCCTGCCCGATCTACAACTGGCGGGCGCAGTCACCTACATGGATGCGCGCTTCGATGACGAGACCAACAACACCCTGCCGGGCCTGCCCGAGTGGACCGCGTTCATCGATGGAAGATACGAGTTCAAACAGGGCTATTTCGCCGGCCTGTCCACGCAATACATCGGCGGCCGCTATGCCGATGACGCCAACACCGTCGACGTGGCATCGCAAACCGTCACCAACCTGCGCCTTGGCCGCATCATCTGGGGCGGCCGCCATAAAACCCAGCTGGTCATCGGTGTCGAAAACCTGTTCGACGAAGCGTATCTGGATAACCTGAGGATCAACGCCACGAATGGGCGTTATTACGAACCGGGAGCCGAAAGGCGTCTGTATGCCAGCATCGATGTCAGCTGGTTTTGATGGTCAGGGTGAATAGCGCTCTGGCCACAGGGTTTTCCGGCCCTATCCATCGCCATCCCGCGCCCCCATAGGGTGGGCCGCGCCCGCCATCCCTGCCGAACACGATTCGGTCTTCGAAGGCTTGCCACAGAGAACACAGAGGGCACAGAGAGAAAGACGCGCCCTTGAACGTCATTCCTGCGGACGCAGGAATCCGGTAGACGAAGGGAAAGCCAAAAAATGGCACCTAGCAGCCTCGCGCTTAGACACGGGTTTTCTGGGCTAAAAACGGTCGTTTAAGGCCGTTTTTCACGTCAAAATTCGAAGATTGTGCAATCTGATCAGAGGGTTAGCTTGGTCCGACCCCGGCTCGATTGCGGCCGCTGGAATCCAGTAGACGAAGGGAAAGCCAAAAATGGCACCTAGCAGCTCCCCGCTTAGACACCGGTTTTCTGCGCTAAAAACGGTCGTTTAAGGCCGTTTTTCACGTCAAAATTCGAAGATTGTGCAATCTGATCAGCGGGTTAGCTTGGTCCGACCCAGAGTTATCAACCCCGGGTCACCAGGCACATCTCCTCTAACCCCTTGCCATATCACTAAAATGCAAGCGGCGCATCGTGGTCTATTTTCAAGTTACCCTGAGCAGTAGATTCCTCAATGAATTCGATTATCGAGATACCACCCGGCTCCCCATCTTCGTCGTCTCGATTATCGAAATTATTCGACTCACTTGAGCCCCGACCCTTTGGCTTCTCAAACTTACTTTTGATCTGATTTAAAGCGAATGAATCTGATATTGAATCAGCCCCACTGAGAAAGCATACCGCGCGTAGCCCACCACTTGCCGCTGACGCTCGCTTCATAAATAACGATACTCTTTGCCCTGTGATTTCAAGCAAGTCGTGAATCACGCGGCACCAGTCTATTTTCCGTCTCGGAGGCGGCGATTCGTACGGCTTTCCGGCGTTGCCGAGAATGAACTCAATAAGCTCGGAAGCAAAACAACGTGAGTTAATCAAACCATCTAAAGATGCCTGAGCCACGAGCACTGGCACCTGTATATTCCAATCTGGATAACAACGCCATTCCGGGAATTTCTTTGCGTAGACATCCATTTCCGGAATCAGCAGATACTGCGTGGCAGATGAAAGATTCACCCCTCGAATATGTCTTTCCTTCCCATTGAGCGAAGCGGTCGATCTGACGTATTCAAAGGTCGGCCAGTCTGAATACAGATAAAGCTGATTTCTATTACCTGGATCCAATGAAAAGCCCTTCGTCTTTTTGGCCTGAAGCAAAAGGGCACGGCGGTCGATTATGTTGCCATCCTGACTTATCCTAGATCGTATTAGCAACAGATCTCCTATCTCCACCGCTTTTGGCGATTTATCAGGGAACTTGTCTGACATGACAAGTGGCTGCGAGTGCACAAACACTCCGCCTGCGCGAAAGACAGGCCCACGATCCCACGCCACCCCATTCACAGCTTGAGGAATTTTCGTGACTAAGTTAGCTATAATCTCCGGCTCTGACTTCCGATAATCCCCAATTGCAGAAATACCGCATCCACGACCGCATTACTAAGGCGCCGATAACTTTCCTCGGAAACTCCACTTTTCATCTACACTTCCTTTTCTCTTTCAAAAATAGCTATCTAATTACCCACTCACGGGCCGCTCATTCACACCTCGCACCCAAATCCAGCCTTCTCGCTCTGCCAACTCCAGGTCCACTGGCTGCTCGGCAAGTCCATCCATAAAATCTTTTGCGGCGATCAAACATATACAGGCATCAAATACATCCACACTACCATCAAGATACGCATCTAATCCGACTATTTCCGCTGAGATACCCATGGAAATATCATGGCGAACCTCAGCTTGATCGAATTTCTTATAAGCAGAATGAGGAAGCCCTCGCGCTTTTAGCGTTGCAGCCGGATAGACTTCGATGGCCGCCGAAGAGGAAAAATTCCGGGACCAGGCCAACGGAATTCCCTCTCCCGTAGCTTCCCGCAGCATTTGAAGTGCGCCGAGCGCCGAATGAGCGGCCCGGGCGATCTTGTCCGCCCCAACTTCGAGAGGCTTCTTGGCAAGCCGCCTATGTATCACTCGGTCGGTTTCGCGATGAAACATCGCGTCTTTAGACTTGGAAATTACCTGACCAGCCTCATGGGTCTGGAGTGCTTCAGCCATTGACTTCGGCCAACCCAAAGGAGCATCAATGGCGATAAGCGCCTTATCCGCCGATTTTATTTTTGGCGCCACAGATGAAAGCAGTGCATTTGTGTCGTCTTTCGTCTTGATCAATCCGGCCTCTATGATCCCAACACGTCCGTCCTCATATTGCCCCAAGGCAAATCCAAACTTCGTAAAATCAGACGCGGCATCAAGCCCCACAAGCAGCATGATTATGGTCTCCGCGCATACGCCTCGTCGAAAATCCGCTCCAGCCGATCATGGGACCCTCTAACGTGATCGATAACCGCCTTCGCCCAGTCGAAATACTGGCGCTTTCGATCCAAATCCCAGTCTGCGGGAGGAGACGCGACGATATCTCGTAGGTTACAGATTTTATCGGCGAGTTTAACGAGCTTGGCTTTATGGCAGGCATGCGCGGCATGCTCTATTTGGCAACGCTTGCGCTCTTCCTTCGGAAGCATTTTATCGTCAGTTACATCCATTACGATAGATAATATCTCCGCGCCAAAGGCTCGTTCGAGCTCCTCCGGAGTAGTTTCTGTGTCCTCTATCGTGTCATGCAAAAGGGCCCCACAGACTACTGCGACATCATCAACTCCTGCCTCATCTACAAGAACACTCGCCAAAGCAATCGGATGATTGATATAGGGTGACGCCTGAACATCCTTTCGGCGTTGATCGCGATGCTTATGCGCAGCGAAGCTAAGAGCTCGGAATATCAATGCAAGATCCATTTAATCACCCACCCATGTTTCTCATATCGTGAAGAATCAGATCCATCAGCACCTTCGCCGATGCCCTCAATACGTAAGGGTCGCGCAGAATGCGCCCGGCCAAATCCTGATGATTCTCCAAACTATCGATCACAGCCGCCTGGAAGGCCTCTGGGAAATCACCCAACATCACCTGCTCTGGCGTATTGTTCTCGAGCTGCGCGACCACGGCGCTGTTTTCCATCACCTTGTCTTTGATCGTCCGCAAGTAGTTGAGCCGGTCGGCATCGGATAGCCCCTCCCCTGCGAACAACTCATTAAGCCTCGCAATGATCTCGGCCAGGGTCTCCTTTTCGGGATCACGGGCCTGGCCGCCGCCCGGACCTTCTCCCCGGATTTTGTATTCGGTTTCGCCTTCGGCCAGGTTGATGCGGTGTTCGCCCTGCTTCTTGAGGCGATAGTGGGTCAGATCTACACCTGAGAGGTCCAACGGCTGATCGAGCTCTGCCTGCCGCAGCAACGGTCGCAAGTGCCGGGCGTAAACGGCGAGCTTTTCCAGGTCGCGGTCGTCCAGGGCGACGATCTGGGAGATGAACTCGTAGTAGCGCACGAAGCTGCCGAGGTCTTTGCGGAAGAGGTCGAGGACGCTCTTTTCCTCGCCGGCGCTCTGGACGGCGCGGTTGGCGTTGGCGGCGCCGACCTCATCGCCGTTCATTTTTGCCTGGCGTTCTTCGCGCTGGGCATCCTGCAGTGCCTGGGTGGCGGATTTGTAGCGTTCTTTGTAGCGGTCGACGGCGGGGCGCACGTGGTAGTTGAGCTTGTCCTGGGTCTGCTTGGGGTCGAAGAAGGCGTCGGCGAAGGCTTCCACCTCCTCCCAGCGGAAGATGCGCTCGGCCTCGAGCTTTTCCTGCAGGTCGTAGATCAGGTTGGGATCGGAGACGTCCTCCAGCTCGGCCGTGCGGTAATAGGGCTTGAAGGCGGCCAGTACGTCTTCGGGTTTGTTGACGAAATCCAGGACGAAGGGGTCTTCCTTGCCGGGATAGGTGCGGTTGAGGCGCGAGAGCGTCTGCACGCAGTCCACGCCGGAGAGCTTCTTGTCCACGTACATGGCACAGAGCTTAGGCTGGTCGAAGCCGGTCTGGAACTTGTTGGCAACGATCATCACCTGGTATTCGTCGGTGTCGAAGGCGTCGCGCAGGTCGCGGCCCTTGAGGCCGGGGTTCATGTTGCGCTCGTTGAACGCTTCCGGGCCGCTTTCCTTGTCCTCCACATCACCCGAGAAGGCCACCAGGGCGTGCACGTCGGTGTAGCCGTGCTCGGTCACGTATTTGTCCAGGGCGAGCTTGTAGCGCACGGCAGCCTTGCGTGAGTCGGTCACCACCATGGCCTTGGCCTGGCGGTTGAGCTGGGCGGCCACATGCTGGCGGAAGTGCTCGACGATCACCTGCACCTTCTGCTCGATGTTGTAGGGATGCAGCTTCACCCACTGGTAGAGCTTGGTGGCGGCCTTGCCCTTGTCCACCTCCTCTTCCGCCGCCTGCTTCTGCTCCAGGCGGAAGGCCATGCTGTAGGTGGTGTAGCGCTTGAGCACGTCGAGGATGAAGCCCTCCTCGATGGCCTGCTGCATGGTGTAGACGTGAAAAGCCTCGGGCAGGTTGTCCGGTCCCGGCTCCTGGGTGGGATCGGGCGGGCGGCCGAAGAGCTGCAAGGTCTTGGCCTTGGGCGTGGCGGTGAAGGCGAAGTAGCTGATGTTGCGCGCCTGGCTGCGCGCGGCCAGGGTGGCGTCCAGCACGTCCTCGGCGGTGATCTCGGCATCCTCCTCCAGCTCATCGGCCATCAGCACCTGACGCAGCTTGCGGGCGGTGGCGCCGGTCTGGGAGGAATGGGCCTCGTCGGCGATCACGGCGAAGCGCCGCTCCTTGAGGCTGGTCTGCTGCTGGATGGCCTCCAGCACAAAGGGGAAGGTCTGCAGGGTAACGATGATGATGCGGGTGTTGCCCATCAAGGCCTCGGCGAGCTGGGCGGACTTGCTGCCCTCGCCCTCCTCGCGGCTGATGCGGCACACCACCCCCTCGGCGTGCTCGAACTGGTAGATGGTCTCCTGCAGCTGGTCGTCCAGCACCGTGCGGTCGGTGATGACGATGACCGAATCGAACACCCGCTGGTCGTGGTCGTCGTGCAGCGAGGCCAGCCGGTGGGCCGTCCAGGCGATGGAGTTGGACTTGCCGGAACCCGCGCTGTGCTGGATCAGGTACTTGTGGCCCGGCCCCTCCGCGCGGGCGGTGGCCACCAGCTGGTTGACCGCATCCCACTGATGGAAGCGCGGGAAGATCAGGGTCTCCTTGGTGTAGCGCTTGCCGAAGCCGTCCTCCTTCTCCTCCTTTTGCAGGTGGATAAAGCGGCCCAGGATGTCCAGCCAGGCATCGCGCTGGAAGACCTGCTTCCAGAGGTAATCCGTGGCATAGCCGTCCGGGTTGGGCGGGTTGCCGGCCCCGCCCTCGAAGCCCTTGTTAAAGGGCAGGAAGAAGGTGTCCCGGCCGGCCAGCTTGGTGGCCATCCACACCTCTTCCTGGCTCACGGCAAAGTGCACCAGGGCGCGCTTGCCGAAGACCAGCAGCGGCTCGGGCTTGCGGGTCTTGGGGTCTTTGGGCGGGCGATCCTTCTTGTACTGCCACTTGGCGTTGTCGATGGCCTGCTTGAACTCAGACTTGAGCTCCAGGGTCGCCACCGGCACGCCGTTGACGAATAGCACCAGGTCCAGGCGCGGGTTGTATTCCCCCTGGCGGGCATAGGGGGAGTAGGAGACCTCCTGCACCACGCGCAGGCGGTTGGCCTCATAGCGGGCCAGGGTCTCGGGATTCAGGCCGTGGTCGGGCTTGAAGGGGCAGAGCCGGATCTTGGCGCCCCGGTCCTTGAAGCCGTGGCGCAGCACGTACAAGGCGCCGTGCTTGTCCATCTGCTCGGCGGCCCGGGCCAGTAGTTTTTCCTCGACCTTGTCGCCGTAGAACTTGGTGAGCTTTTCCAGCGCCTCCGGCTGGGTGTCGCGCACATAGCCGACCAGATCCTCCGGGTAGAGGGCCAATTCGCGATGATAGTGCTCCGACTTTCCCTCCAGCCAGCCCTGCCCCACCAGATCGGTGATGATGGCCTGCTGAAAGATATTCTCCCTGGCCTTATCCATAAATTATTTTAATATCAATTGATTAGACTATTATGCGAAACAAGGGGTTGTAATCTGACAGCATTCCCCTCATGATTAGCCGCACACGGATCGGGAATGCCCGATCGGCAATAGGCCTCGGCGAATTCGTCGGGGCCTTTTGTTTTCTGGCCCCTTGATCTCAGGGGTAGCACTTCAACCCCCACCCCTCGATTTGCCCGTGTCTGTTGCGGCGGAATTTCGGCTCCAGGATCTCATAGGCCCGGTTGTCCTGGTCGGGATTCAGCAACCGTCTGCCGATGGGCCTCGCCACCATATCGGCAAGCTGCAACCCCGCAGAATTCGATTTTTTGTCCGCCAGTACGAGAGACAGGGTATCGGCCATCCCCACCATCCCGCTCTCATCCATAATCCGGCGAAACTCCAGTTCCAGTTCATCGTCTTCCCGGCGACCTCGCCTTTCGAAGATCACATGGGTGAGTTTTCCTCGCTGGCCCCGTGACTGCAATTCAAGAAAGACGCGCTCCAGACCAAACTCCATAGCCACATGGTAAGGATTATGGTCATGTCCACGCCTGGCAACGAATCCTTCCTTGAGAATACAGCTCGCGATGATTGTAAAGGGAGCTGCTCCAACAAGGGCATTTAGATCGCGGAAAAACGGCTCGCGGATCTCTGGATTCAGCAGCATATCGAACGGACGTTTTGACTTGCGTATATCCGCCTCATGCAAAACCACCATGTCATGGCCAAAATAGCGGAACTTGAACGCCTGAACGGCCGGCACCACCTGTTCGATATACGCCCGCTTATCGAATATGCAAAACGCCAGCACGAATACCGGAAACTCCGGGTTGATGTGCTTGAGACCGTGATCCCCGCTCTCGTCCACATAGACTACGTAGTCGCCAAATTCCCTGGCCTTATCCATGACTCCCCTTTAGGCGCTGGCGGCTTCTGCCGCTTCTTCTGGTTCGGTGTTGGGTTTCTGCCAGCCACGGACGTCGATCTTGCCGGTGACGGCGGCGGAGATTAGCGCCGTCCTGTGTTCTTTCAGCAGCGAGATCATCAACTGCGCACGTTCACTCAACTGTGCAAAACGATCGAGCTTCGACAGCAGGTGATTGGTGATTTCCACCTGTTCTTTGAGTGGGGGGAATGTACCCCACACTTTTAGTAGGTTTTGGATCGATAAGCGCCTGAGCGCAGCCCCCTTTACGAAGCTCTCCACTTGCTCTTGAACGGCTTTACCTTGCATCAGAAAATCAAGGAACTTGGGAGTTACCACTTTCAAATTGGGCTTAATAATTATCAGGGACGATGCCACTACGAACTCTGGTTCATGGGGTGTTATCGCCGTCTCACCGATTGTCCCATCCTTACTGAACAGGAGGTCACCCGGCGCGGGTTGGCAGCCAGTCCTAGCCAAGTATTCGTAATTTTCAATCGCTGTCAGAAGACAATCTTCGAAATCGATCTGCCCATCCTTAATGTCTCTGATCGAAACGAAGTAGTGCTCTCCATTTTCCGTGACAGGAGAGATATGAGCACCATCGGTTATTTCTTTGCACTTGTGTTTAACCAGACAGACATCCCAATGCGCCGGCACTTCACCCAGCCACTCCACACCGGAGTCCTTCATCGGCGCGTCGGGGTTGAGGCCCTTGGTGACGGCATGGGAGATCACCGCCTGCCGCTTTTCCTTGAGCAACTCGATCAGCCGCTCCTGCTTGGCGATCAGCCGGTCGATCTTGGCGGTTTCGTGGTCGAGGAAGGCGGCGATTTCACGTTGTTCTTCGATCAAAGGGAATGCGACAGGGGCACTACCGAACTTTCCCCATGTAACATGCTGCATAGTTGAGCCGTGAGTCTCGTTATCGAGTTCACCCACAAACCATTTAGAAAGCCAAACCAAAAACCCTTTGGAAACGATTCTTTCGTCAGGAACCACTTTAAAAATGTGCTGATTTAGCCACGCATCCTCTCGATCCCAAGTATGGACGCTTAGAGACGCTGACCACGAAATCAACATATCACCAGACTCGACGCGGTACTTATCAGGCACGCTACGGTTCGTCCGATTTATATCTGCATTCGCATCCGTTAGATTTTGGATTCGAATGATGGGCGTACCCTCTTCTCCCCAGTCAGCCGGCTTAAAGGCGAATCCGTTTATGTACTCCGCTACATACTTGGCCTTACTCAATCGCCAATGGGAAGGAATAACGGGCAGCTTTCGCTCCGCTGTCTCTCGATAGTCTGGATACGGGGGCCATTTCGCCATCAGGCATGCACCTCAGCCAACAGCCCCATGATCTCCCGGCTGACCTGATCCAGGTCCGCATCGATCTCCTCCAGCGGGCGCGGCGGCACGTATTGGTAGAAGTGGCGATTGAAGGGGATCTCGTAACCGACGATGCCCACCTGGCCGTCCTGCTCGTCCTTCTTGGACTCGTCGATCCAGGCATCGGGCACGTGGGGCGTGACCTCGCGGGCGAAATAGGCATGGATGTCCTCGCCCAGGGGGACGTTCTCGTTGTCGCGCAGATCGGGATTAGGCTCGGGCTGGCCCTTGGTCTTGCAGACCTCGGCCGCCTCGTCGTGCTCGCCCAGGTGCTTCTGCAGTAGCTTGAAGGCCGGGGCCGGCAGCGCTTGGCCATCCATGTGCACCTTGAGCCATTTCTTGAAGGTGCTGCGGGAGAGGATCTTGTCTTCCTCGAAGCGCGGCAGGGCGTCGAGTATGGCCTGGCGCAGGGCTTCGTCCAGCTTTTCCCAGCCCTTGTCAGCCTGCAGGGCGGCCAGGCGGGTTTCGTCCTTGGGGTGGAAGGCGAGCTGCAGTGGGCGTTCGACGGTGATGCGGCGGTAGCCGAAGGCCTGCGTGTGGAAGATCTTGCTGGTCTCGGTCTCCTCGAAGGCGCCGTAGAGGCGCACGATGGCCTCGATGCTGTCTTCGGTGAGGTACTTGCGCTTGGAGCCGAGGGACTTGCGCATCTTCTCGCCCATGTCGGTGGCGTTGATGAGCTGCACCCGGCCCTTGCGCTCGGGCCGCTTGTTGTTGGACAGCACCCACACGTAGGTGGCGATACCGGTGTTGTAGAACATATCCGTGGGCAGCGCGACGATGGCTTCAAGCAGGTCGTTCTCCAGGATGTAGCGCCGGATCTCGGACTCGCCGGAGCCGGCGCCGCCGGTGAAGAGCGGCGAGCCGTTGAGGATGATGCCGATGCGCGAGCCCTGCTCCTTGGCATCCCGCATCTTGCTCATCAGGTGCATGAGGAACAGCAGCGAGCCGTCGGAGACGCGCGGCAGGCCCGGCCCGAAGCGACCGGCGTGGCCCTTGAGCTTGTGCTCGTCCTGCACCTGCTTTTGCACCTTCTTCCAGTCCACGCCGAAGGGCGGATTGGAGAGCATGAAGTCGAACTGCTGGCCGGGCAGCTGGTCGTCGGACAGGGTGTTGCCCAGCTTGATGTTGTCGATCTCGTGGCCCTTGATGAGCATGTCCGCCATGCAGATGGCGTGGGACTCGGGGTTGAGCTCCTGGCCGAACACCCGCACGCGGGCATCCTTGGAGATGGAGTGGATGTATTCCTCCCCCTCGGACAGGAAGCCGCCGGTGCCGGCGGTGGGGTCATACACGGTGACGATCTTGCCGGGGGCGATCTTCTCCTGCTGGTCGGTGAACAACAGCGCCGTGGTCAGGTGCACGATGTCGCGCGGCGTGAAGTGCTCCCCGGCCGTCTCGTTGGAAGATTCCGCGAATCGGCGGATCAGTTCCTCGAAGATCAGGCCCATCTCATAGTTGCTGTGGGCCTTCGGGCTCAGATCGGTGCTCGCGAAGCGCTGGATGACCTGATACAGCAGATTGGCCTCATCCAGCTTCTCCAGGAAGCCGTGAAAGCCGAAGTGCTCGAAGATCTCCCGCGCCTCGGGGCTGAAGCTGCGGATGTAGGTATCGAGGTTATCGAGTACCTGGGTCTCGCCCAGGCTGGCAAGGTCCATGGGCGAGGTGTTGTAGAACTTGAGCCCGCCCGAGGCCTTCTCCAGGAACGGCCCCAGCGGCAGGTCCTGATCCTTGCGCTTCTCATACTCGGCCAGCACTGCGGGCTTGGTAGGCGCCAACACGCACTCCAGGCGGCGCAGCAGTGTGAACGGCAGGATGATGCGGCCGTACTGGGATTGCTTGAAGTCGCCCCGCAGGAGGTCGGCGACGGACCAGAGGAAAGAGGCTGTGGTGGAGAAGTTTTCGGTCATTTGTCGTTATTGTTCTGAGTAATTGGAAGCCATAACGCCCAAGTCTGCCGGAATTCTAACATCTGTAAAGGCGGTGGCGGGGTTCCTGGAGACCTGGTTTTCAGTTGTTGCCAGCCATCTGGCCCGGTTTTCCGTTAATTATTGCGCCATTTGGCCCATGAACCGCCTCAAGATACTCGCGCCAGAGCCTAGATGCTTTACTTTTACCATACATAACAATACGTTAGCTTTCACCACATACCCGAAGAGCTGAAAATACTGCCCCCAGATCGGTATTCCCTTTCTGGTAATTATTGCTATTATTCCCAAATCGGGAACCCGGGGAGCCTATGAAGGTCTTAGGACGAGACAAACTCACGAAATTCAGCAGAAAGCATGCGGCGGCCAAGCCCGCCCTGGATGCCTGGTTTCAGGAGGCGGTAGAGGCCGACTGGCGGAAACCCCAAAACATCAAGGATCGCCATCGCAGTGCCGACTTCCTCGCTGGCAATCGCGTGATCTTCAACATCAAGGGAAATCATTTCCGCTTGGTGGTTAAGGTGCGATATCAAAATGGCATTGTCGTTGTGGAATGGGTGGGTACCCATGCGGAATACGACAAGCAGCGATTCTAAGGAGAGGGCCATGACTCACATCAAACTCATCAAATCCGAACAAGAGCATGAACAGGCGCTCGCACGCCTGATGCACTCGATGGATGTTGATCCGGAGCCGGGCAGCGCGGAAGCGGATGAGCTGGAGGTGCTGTCAGTGCTGATCGAGCGCTATGAGGAAGAACAGTTCCCCATGGACCCGCCAGATCCGATCGAGGCCATCAAATTCCGCATGGACCAGCAAGGGCTCAAGAACAAAGACCTGGTCCCCTACATCGGCTCCGCGCCGAAGGTTTCGGAGGTGCTGAATGGCAAGCGCCAACTCAGCCTGAAAATGATTCGCAGGCTGAGCGATGGGCTGGGGATACCGGCCGAGGTGTTGATTCGGGAGCCTGCGCAGCAGGTAGCCCCGATGAAACGCAATGGAACGCGTGGGTAATCGGGGAGTACCGAACCAAACACCGGATTCGGTAATCGCTGCATCTGGGATACGAAGTCTGGGTCGCGGTCGCAGGGGTGGCGGGCATGGCCCACCCTATCAGGGCTGGGTGTAAGCCGTGATGGCTATGTATGACTTTGCTGCCAGCCCTTGATCGCGCCTTTCGGCGCTCCTACGAAACTTCGCCTTCTCTGTGACCTCTGTGCCCTCTTTGGCGCATTGGTCTTTTTCCTGACCACCGGCGCGGCGGCCACGGGCCGCCCTATGGGGCGTGGTGCTGATTGTGTGTCGGTGCGGCGTTTAAGCGCTCTGAGTGTAGGCCGTGATGGCCATGTCGGGCCTGGCTGCAGCCCTTGATCGCGCCTTTCGGCGCTCCTACGAACCCTTGCCTTCTCTGTGTCCTCCGTGCCCTCTGTGGCGCCCCTCTTTAGTCCTTTACGAACAACGCGATCGACTCCACGTGCGCGGTGTGCGGGAACATGTCCATGACCCCGGCGCTCACCAGGCGGTAGCCGTGTTCCTTTACCAGCAGGCCGGCGTCGCGGGCCAGGGTGCCCGGGTGGCAGGAGACGTAGACGATGCGCCTGGCGCCGAGCCTGCCGATGTGGGCGATGACTTCCTGGGCGCCGAGGCGCGGGGGGTCGAGGAGGATCTTGTCGTAGGCCTGCTTGAGCCAGGGCGCGCCGGTCATGTCGCCCATGAGGTCGGCAGCATAATAAGCGGTGTTTTCGATGCCGTTGGCGAGCGCATTGGCCTTGGCCCGGGCGACCATCACCTCGTCGCCCTCCACGCCCACTACCTGTCTGGCCCGGCGGGCGAGCGGCAGGGTGAAGTTGCCCAGCCCCGCGAAGAGGTCGAGCACCACGTCCTCGGGTTGTACGTCCAGCAGCTCCAGGGCGTAGGGCACCATCTTGCGGTTGATGCCGGCGTTCACCTGGGTGAAGTCCAGGGCCTGGAAGTCGACGCGCACGTCATAGGCCGGGTGTTCGTAGTAGAGCGGCTGCGCCTGCGGGTACAGCGGGGTGACGGTCTCGGGGCCGCCGGGCTGGAGGCTGATGAAAAAGCCGGTGGCCTTGGCGAAGTCGATCAGGCGCTGACGGTCGGGGGCGTCGAGCTCCACCAGGTGGCGGAAGACGAGCTGGGTGGCGTTGTCGCCCACGGCCACCTCGATCTGCGCGATCTGCTCGCGCGCGGCCATGCCCTCGATGAGGGCGGCGAGGTCCAGCAGGCGCTCGCCCACGCTCGGGTGCAGCACGGCGCAGCGTTCGAGCTCGGCCAGATAGTTCGCGCGCTTTTCGCGAAAGCCCACCAGCACCCGGCCCTTCTTGCGCACGTAGCGCACGCCCAGGCGCGCCTTGCGGCGATAACCCCAGGGATCGGCCGTGAGCGGGGCGAGGATATGCTCCGGTTGCACGCCGCCGATGTGCTTGAGGGCATCGAGCATGGACTGCTGCTTGGCCGCGATCTGCGCCACCGGGTCGAGGTGCTGCAGGCTGCAGGCGCCGCACACGCCAAAGTGCGGGCAATGCGGCGTGACGCGATCCGGCGAGGCCTCGAGCACGGTCTCCACCCTGCCCTCGTCGTGCCGCCGGGCCTGGTGGGTGTAGATAAAGCGCACCCGCTCGCCGGCCAGGGCGCCGTCGACGAACACGGCCTTGCCGTCGATGTGGGTGACGCCGCGCCCGTCCTGGGCCAGCGATTCGATGACGGCCTCCACCGGCGTGGCCGGCGGTCTTCTGCGTCGTCGCGCCATGTTACTGCGCCTCGTCGGCCTGCCAGGCGGCGAGGAACTCGCGCAGGTGCATCTCCTCCGCGCCGGCCAGGGCATCGCGCACCACCTGGCATTCGGCGGCGTAGCCCTCGGGCGTGAGGTTGCCGCGCATGAGCTCGAAGCGCAGATAGACGAGATAGGTGTTGAGCACGTCCGTCTCGCAGTAGTCGCGGATGCCCTTGAGGTCGCCCTGCTGGTAGTGATCCCACACCTTGGCCCCGCTCATGCCCATCTTGCCGGGGAAGCCGAGCATGGTGGCGATCTGGTCCAGCGGGGCCACCGCGCGCGCCTGGAAGCCCGAGAGGGCGTCCATCAGGTCCACGTGGCGCCAGTGGAAGCGCGAGAGGTAGTTGTTGTAGCGAAAGCTCTGGTCCTCCTGGCCGATCTCCCAGTAGCGCGGGGCGGCGATGGCGTGCTGCAGAGCGCGGTAGTGCAGCACCGGCAGGTCGAAGCCGCCGCCGTTCCAGGACACCAGAGTGGGGGTGTAGCGGTCGATGCCGTCGAAGAAGCGCTGCACCAGCTCCTTCTCGTCGGACTCGAGCTCGCCCAGCGACCAGACCTTGAAGGTGTCGCGCGAGCGGAACACCACGGAGATGGCGCAGATGCGGTGCAGGTAGTGCGGCAGGAAGTCGGAGCCGGTCTTGAGCCGGCGCAGGGCGAACAGCGCCTCGGCGACCTCGGCATCGTTGAGCCCGTCGAAGTCGTTGAGGCGGCGGGCGGAGGCGACATCCGGAATGGTCTCGATGTCGAATACCATCACGTTCATCATGCCGGGAACACCCCCGTGGAGATGTAGCGGTCGCCGCGGTCGCAGACGATGGCGACGATGGTGGCCCCCTCCACCTCCGCGCTCAGGCGCAGCGCGGCGCTCACCGCCCCGCCCGAGGACACGCCGCAGAAGATGCCCTCCTTTGCTGCCAGGGCGCGCATGGTCTCCTCGGCATCGGCCTGGTCGACGTCGATCTGCCGGTCCACGCGCGCGGCATCGAAGATGCGCGGCAGGTATGCCTGCGGCCAGCGGCGGATGCCCGGGATGCTCGAGCCCTCGGTGGGCTGTACGCCGACGATCTGCACGTTCGGATCCTGTTCCTTGAGGTACTGCGACACGCCCATGATGGTGCCGGTGGTGCCCATGGCGCTGACGAAGTGCGTGACCGTGCCCTGCGTGTCGCGCCAGATCTCGGGGCCGGTGCCCTCGTAATGGGCCAGCGGGTTGTCCGGGTTGGCGAACTGGTCGAGCACGCGGCCCCTGCCCTCGGCCTGCATGGCCTGGGCGAGGTCGCGCGCGCCCTCCATGCCCTCCTCGCGCGTGACCAGGATGATCTCGGCGCCATAGGCCTTCATCGAGGCGCGGCGCTCGGCGCTCATGTTGTCCGGCATGATGAGCACCATGCGGTAGCCCTTGATGGCCGCCGCCATGGCCAGCGCGATGCCGGTGTTGCCGCTGGTGGCCTCGATCAGGGTGTCGCCCGGGCGGATCTCGCCGCGCTCCTCGGCGCGCCGGATCATGTTCAGCGCCGGGCGGTCCTTCACCGAACCGGCCGGGTTGTTGCCCTCGAGCTTCACCAGCACGGTGTTGCGCGGGTTGGGATTGAGGCGTTGCAGGCGCACCAGGGGCGTGTTGCCGACGAAGGCCTCGATGGTGGGATAGTTCAGGCTCATGTTCGCTCCTTGGAATGCACCGATTCTAGGGAAATCGCTGCCGCGAATACAGTAACGGGGCGAGTCTGGCTATACTGTCGCCAGATTCGTGCCGGCGGCGCGCTGCTGCAATCGATGGATTTCAGGGATTCAGGACGACAACATGGACGCACCCGACAACGACACGCTGCAGGGCCTGCGCCTGCTGGTGGCCGACGACAACAGCGTGAACCGCACCCTGCTCTCGGCCCTGGCCGCCAACCTCGGCGCCCACTGCGAGACGGTGAACGACGGCAACCAGGCCATCGCCCGCGTCCTCGAGCAACGCTACGACTGCGTGATCCTGGACCTGCGCATGCCCGGGGTGGACGGCTACACCGCCGCCCGCGCCATCAGCCAGCTGGCCGGCGCCCCGCCGCTGCTCGCCTTCTCCGCCGACGCCGACCCCGAAGTGCACGCGGCCATCCGCGAGGCCGGCTTCAATGGCCTGCTGCAAAAGCCGCTGTCCGAGGCGCGGCTGCGCGAGGCCGTGTTTCGCTGCGTCGAGGGCGGGGATGCGGCCGCGGACGCCCCGGCCGCCGACAGCGGGGCGGTGCACGATCGCGAGGCCGCCATCGAGGCCGCCGGCGGCAATGCGGCGCTGGCGGCCGAGCTCTTTCAGATGCTGCGCGCCGACCTGGCGCAGAAGCGCCGGGAGCTGCCGGCACAGCGGGAGGAGCCGGCGGTGTTCCTCGACCTGGTGCACCAGATCCACGGTGCCGCCGGGCATTGCCGCGCCGACCGGCTGAGGCAGGCCGCCGCCCAGCTCGAGGCCGAGCTGCGGCGGCGCGACCGCGCGCCGCGGCCGGACCTGGTGGACGCGCGCCATGCGCGGCTGCTGGAAGAGATCGACGCCCTGCTGGCCCTGCCCGACCCGTTTGCCGGGTAAGCCTACCCCTCAGGCCTGACGCACGGCCGTGACGTAGGCGATGGCCAGATCCTTCTCGTCGGCCAGGCTGATGAACCAGGCATCGATACCCTGCTCCACCGCCACCTCGGCCGCCCGCCCGCTCAGCGCCACCAGCGGGCGCCCCAGGGCGTCGTGGGCCACGCCCACCTCGGCCAGGCGCATGCCGTCGCGAAACCCCGTGCCCATCGCCTTGCTCACCGCCTCCTTGGCGGCGAAACGCTTGGCGAGGAAGGCGGCCGGGTGCGGGGTCTTGCCGAACTCGGCGAATTCGGTCTCGCCGAGGATGCGCCGGGCGAAGCGCTCGCCGTGACGCGCCAGCAGCCCCTCCATGCGGGCGATGGCGACGATGTCCACCCCGATGCCGACGATGTGCATCAGGCCGCCGGCGTCATCAGGGCCTTCATCTCGGCCACGGCCTGGCGCAGGCCGACGAACAGCGCACGCGCGACGATGGCGTGCCCGATGTTGAGCTCGACGATGTCCTGCATGGCGGCCACCGCCGGCGTGTTGTCGTAGTCCAGCCCGTGGCCGGCATTCACCTGCAGGCCGATGGCCGTGCCGTGGGCCACCGCGGCGCGGATGCGCTCGAGCTCGCGGGCCTGGGCCGCGCCGCGCTCGTTGGCATAGGCCCCGGTGTGCAGCTCCACCACCGGCGCGCCGATCTCGCGCGCCACGTCCAGGTGTGCCGGCTCGGGCTCGATGAACAGCGAGACCCGCGCGCCGATGGCCGCCAGCGCCGCGCAGACCTCGGTCAGCCGCGCCCGCTGGCCGATCACGTCCAGTCCGCCCTCGGTGGTGAGCTCCTCGCGCCGCTCCGGCACCAGGCAGCACTCCTCGGGGCGTACCTGGCCGGCGATGCCCACCATCTCGTCGGTGGCGGCCATCTCCAGGTTGAGCCGGGTGGTGAGCACCTCGCGCGCGGCGAAGACGTCGGCATCCTGGATGTGGCGCCGGTCCTCGCGCAGGTGCATGGTGATGGCGTCGGCGCCGCCGGCCTCCGCCTCGCGTATCGCCTGCATCAGGTCGGGATACGCCGTCCCGCGCGCCTGGCGGATGGTGGCGACGTGATCGATATTCACACCAAGCTTCATGACGATGGCCCTTCAGGAATCAACAGGTCAGTGACGACGGCAACAGGGCGCGCGTGCGCAGACGGCGTCCGGCCAGGTAATGATAAAACAACGCGTCCAGCAGCTGGCGCAGCTCGGCCAGCACGGGCCCCGCGAGCGGGACGTCCTCCCCTTCCAGGATCTGTTCCGCGACCCGGGCCGCCGCCGCCGACAGCGGCGGGATGCGCCCGCGGGGCGCCTGCCCCGCCGCCATGCCCATGTGCTCCATCCCGGCATCGGGCTCCAGGCCGTAGCCCAGCGCCTGCAGCAGGGCGATCTCGAAGCGCGTGGCGACCGCCCAGGCCGGGGCGCCGGCCGACCAGCCGAGCAGTGCCTGCTCGTAGGCCTCGAACACCGCCGGCTCGGCCTCGCCGCGCGGCAGCAGACGCATCATCAGCTCGTTGATGTACAGGCCGAACAGCAGCCGCTCGCGCCCCAGGTCCAGGTTGCCGGCCTGCTCCAGGCCGGTGAGGGTCTTGAGCTCGCCGCGCCCGCGCCAGCGCAGCCGCAGGCGGCGGAAGGCCTCGTAGGCGATGGGCGAGGCCGCCTTGCGCCCGCTGCGCTTGCGCGCCACCAGCGACACCAGCCCCTGGTCGCGGCTGAGCACGTCGAGGATCAGGCTGTTCTCGCGATAGGCCCGCCGGTGCAGGATGTAGGCGAGCGAGGCGTCATCGTCTGCGCGCATGGCGTACCACCGGCCGGACTAGGGGGCATCCACACCGAACTGCTGCCAGCGCCGCGGATCGTTCTGCCAGTCCTCGCTCACCTTCACCCACAGACGCAGGTACACCTTCTGTTCGAGAAAGGCCTCGATGGCGGTACGCGCCCCCGAGCCGATGGCCTTGAGCATCTGCCCCTTCTTGCCGATGACGATGCCCTTCTGCCCGTCGCGCTCCACCCAGATCACCGCGCCGATGCGTACCAGCGATTCCTGCTCGTCGAACTCCTCCACCTCCACGGCCACCGAGTACGGGATCTCCTGGTGCAGGCGCTGCATGACCTGCTCGCGGATGAGCTCGCCGACGATGAAGCGCACCGACTTGTCGGTGATCTGGTCCTCGGGGAACAGCAGCCCGGATTCCGGCAGGTAGGCCTTGAGCGTCTTCACCAGCTCGTCGCAGTTGGCCCCGGTCTGCGCGGACAGCGGCACGATCTCGGCGAAGTCGTGGCGCTTCTGCATGCTGTCGATGAAGCCCAGCACCTCGTTGGGCGACTTCAGGCGGTCCACCTTGTTGATCACCAGCACCAGCGGCTTGTTCAGGTGCTTGAGGCGCTTGAGCACGTATTCGTCCTCGGCCGTGAAGCGTCCCGCCTCCACCAGCAGGGCGACCACGTCCACCTCCTCCAGCGCGGCCACGGCCGCGGCGTTGAGCGAACGGTTGAGCAGGGTCTTCGCGTCCTCGTGCAGCCCCGGGGTGTCGACGAACACCAGCTGCGCATCGTCCTGGGTGACGATGCCGCGGATCTGGCTGCGCGTGGTCTGCGGCTTGCTGGCGATGGCCGCCACCCGGTAGCCCACCAGGCGGTTGAGCAGGGTGGACTTGCCGACGTTGGGTCGGCCGACCAGGGCGACGAATCCGGCACGCATCATGATTTTTTCTCCTGCAGGAGGTGGAGCGCCTCGGTGGCGGCGGCCTGCTCGGCCTTGCGGCGGCTGCTGCCCTCCCCCTCGGTGACGATGTCGAGCGCCGGGATCAGGCAGCGCGCCGTGAATTTCTGGTTGTGTGGCTTGCCGCGCACGTCGATCACCTCGTAGCTGGGCAGTTCCTGCTCGCGGCCCTGCAGGAACTCCTGCAGGCGGGTCTTCGGGTCCTTGAGGTCGTCGACGCTGGGCAGGCTCGCCAGGCGCTCGCGATACAGGGCGAGGACGAAGTCGCGGGCCTCGGCGAAGCCGCGCTCGAGAAACACCGCACCGATGATCGCCTCCAGCGCATCGGCCAGGGTGGAGTCGCGGCGAAAGCCGCCGCTCTTGAGTTCGCCGGCACCGAGTCTGAGCCAGTCGCCCAGGGCGAGGTCGCGCCCCAGCTCGGCCAGGCTCTCCTTCTTCACCAGCGAGGCGCGCAGGCGGCTCAGCCCGCCCTCGTCGCAATCCGGGCAGTTCTCGTGCAGGTAGGCGGAGATCACCAGCCCCAGCACGCTGTCGCCCAGGAACTCCAGGCGTTCGTTGTGCCGGCCGCCGGCGCTGCGGTGCGTGATCGCCTGCTGGAAACGCGACGAGGCCAGAACGGCCTCGTCGAGCAGCTCCCGCAAAGGGCTGGATGCCATGGTGCTCAGTTGGCCTTGACCTGCGTGTCGAACACCGCCACCACGTCGAGATTGCCGATGAGCTTGCTGCGTTTTTCGTAGGCGATGCGCAGCGTGGCCATGTTGTTGTTGTCGATCTCGACGGTGAGGTTGTCGATCTTGATACCGGTCACGTCGTTCACTTCGAAACGCTTTTCAATACGATCCCAGATGTAGCGCTTGCTCTTCTTGCTCACGCCCGCCTCGGCCGCCACGTTCTCCAGCGTGGTCTTCACCGTGAAGTATTCGAGATAGATCGGCATCAGTCGCAACCCGACGACGACGATGACGCCGGCCAGACCGATGGCGATCAGCCAGCCGAAATAGGACATACCTGCCTGACGTGCGGGTCCCCTCATGACCGTCCCTTCCCCTGTTAGTTGATGGTATTGCCGATGCGCGAAAAGTCGTGCTCGCCGTTGGCGAAATCCCAGTTTAGCCAGATGAAAAAGGCTTTGCCAACCAGGTTCTCTGCCGGCACGCTGCCCCAACGCCGGCTGTCGTTGCTGTTGTCGCGGTTGTCGCCCATGACGAAGTAATGCCCCTCGGGCACGGTGTACTCGCCATCGCCGAACACCCGGCTGTGCTCGATCAGGATGTGATGGGAGACGCCATCCAGGTTCTCCTCCCGCAGCGACACGGCATTGCCGCCGTGCAGGCCATAGAAACCGAGACTGGTCTGCGGTTGCGGCTCGCCGTTGATGTGGATGACCTTGTTGCGATAGGCGATGCGGTCGCCGGGCAGGCCGACGATGCGCTTGATGTAGTTGACCTTCGGGTTCTCGGGATAGCGGAACACCATGACATCCCCGCGCTGCGGCGCCTCCCCTTCCGTGATCTGCGTATTGATCACCGGCAGGCGCAGGCCATAGTGGAACTTGTTCACCAGGATGAAGTCGCCCACCAGCAGGGTGGGCATCATGGAGCCGGAAGGAATGCGAAAGGGCTCGACCACGAAACTGCGCAGCAGCAGCACGACCAGCAGCACCGGGAAGAAGGAGCGCGCGTATTCCACCAGCAAGGGTTCGCCGCCGGCCACCTTACCCTTGCGGCGGCGACGCAGCACGGCGGCATCCGCCAGCCAGACAATGCCGGTGGCCAGCGTCGCCAGCACCAGGAACAGCTCCAGGCCCGCCCAGGCAATGAGCAGGATGACCGCGCAGACCACGGCGATGAAGCCCGCATACTGGGCCAGCTGATAGCGCATGCCCGTCGGCTCGCCGGCCGGCGCGGCCTCGCCGTCGCCCTGCAGGGCATAGCGGCGCACCAGCAGCTCGGCCAGCCAGATCACCCCGGTGACGACACCGGTGGCCAGCAGCATGAATTGAAAACTGGGGCTCATTTACACGGCTTCCCTGTTGTTTACTGTTCGATTACTTGTTGTCGACCTTGAGCACCGCGAGAAACGCCTCCTGCGGGATCTCGATCTTGCCCACCTGCTTCATGCGCTTCTTGCCCGCCTTCTGCTTCTCCAGCAGCTTGCGCTTGCGGCTCACGTCGCCGCCGTAGCACTTGGCCAGCACGTTCTTGCGCAGGGCCTTCACGTTGGAGCGCGCGATGATGTGCCCGCCGATGGCCGCCTGGATGGCGACCTCGAACATCTGCCGCGGGATGATGTCCTTCATCCGTTCCACCAGCTCGCGACCGCGCTGCTGGCTCACGGACTTGTGCACGATGATCGACAGGGCATCCACGCGCTCGCCGTTGATCAGCACGTCCACGCGCACCAGCGGTTCGGCCTGGAAGTGCGAGAGCTCGTAGTCGAAGGAGGCGAAGCCGCGGCTCACCGACTTCAGGCGATCGAAGAAGTCGAGCACCACTTCCGCCAGCGGCAGGTCGAAGCTGAGCTGCACCTGGCTGCCGAGATAACGCATCTGCTTCTGCACGCCGCGCTTCTCGATGCACAGGGTCATCACGTTGCCGACGTATTCCTGCGGCATGAGGATGTTCGCCGTGATGATCGGCTCGCGGATCTCCGCGATCTCGTTCACCGGCGGCAGCTGCGACGGGTTGTGGATGTTGAGCACCTCGCCCTTGGTGGTCTCCACCTCGTAGATCACGGTGGGCGCCGTGGTGATCAGGTCGATGTTGTACTCGCGCTCCAGGCGTTCCTGCACGATCTCCATGTGCAGCATGCCGAGGAAGCCGCAGCGGAAACCGAAGCCCAGGGCCTCGGAGGTCTCGGGCTCGAAGTTGAGCGCCGCGTCGTTGAGCTTGAGCTTTTCCAGCGCCTCGCGCAGGTCCACGTAGTCGTCGGCGCTCACCGGGAACAGGCCGGCGAAGACGCGCGACTGCACCTCGCGGAAGCCCGGCAGGGGCTCGCTGGCGGGATGGTCCATGCTGGTGAAGGTATCCCCCACCTTGGCGCCGTCGATGTCCTTGATGCCGGCGATGACGAAGCCGACCTCGCCGGCCTGCAGGGCCTCGCGGTCCACCGGCTTGGGCGTGAAGATGCCCACCTTGTCGACCTGGTAGGGCCGGCCGATGGACATGGCCTGGATCTTCTGCCGGGGACGGATCTCCCCTTCCATCACACGTACCAGGGCCACGACGCCCAGGTAGTTGTCGAACCAGGAATCGATGATCAGCGCCTTGAGCGGCGCACTGCGGTCGCCGCCCGGCGGCGGGATGCGCTTGACCAGCGACTCCAGCAGATCCTTGATGCCGACCCCGGTCTTGGCGCTCACGCGCAGGGCGTCGGTGGCCTCGATGCCGATGACCTCCTCGATCTCGCCGATCACCCGGTCCGGCTCGGCCGCCGGCAGGTCGATCTTGTTGAGCACCGGCACCACCTCCAGGCCCTGGTCGATGGCCGTGTAGCAGTTGGCCACGCTCTGCGCCTCGACGCCCTGCGAGGCGTCCACCACCAGCAGCGCGCCCTCGCAGGCGGCCAGCGAACGCGACACCTCGTAGGAGAAGTCGACGTGCCCGGGGGTGTCGATGAAGTTCAGCTGGTAGGTGTGCCCGTCCTCGGCCGGATACAGCAGCGAGACGCTCTGCGCCTTGATGGTAATGCCGCGCTCGCGCTCGATGTCCATGGAGTCCAGCACCTGCTCGGCCATCTCGCGGTCGGTGAGGCCGCCGCAGGTCTGGATGAAGCGATCGGCGATCGTGGACTTGCCGTGGTCGATGTGGGCAATGATCGAAAAATTGCGGATGTATTGCTGTTCCATGTGCCCTACGTCAGTGCGTCTAGAAGTGAGCGTTCGTCGAGAAAGTGACAGCAGATGATGTCGTCACCCAGGGCGAGCACCGGAACCTTCACGTTGAAGCGTTCGCGCAGTGCCGCGTCCTCGTCGATATCGATCACCTCGAATTCGAAATTCCATTGCGACTGCAGGCGCATCAGTTGCGCCTGCATGTCTTCACATAAATGACAGCCGATGCGGCTATAGACCGTGAGCCGGGCCGTCGGCCCCGGGCGTCGCGTCCCGCCATCCGGCATCGGCCTTACTTTTCCAGCTGCAGGGCCAGGAACACGGGACCGGCGGTGCGCTGCACCAGCACCGGCACCGAGCGGCCCTTCGGCAGGCCGGCGACCACCCGGTCGAAATCCTCCAACGAGCGGATCTCCTCCCCGTTGATCATGAGGATGATGTCGCCGCGGCGGATGCCGGCCTGGTTGGCCGGCCCGTCGGCGATGCCGGTCACCAGCACGCCGCCCGCCTCCAGGCCGTAGGCCGACAGGGTCTCGGCGTCCGGCTGGGTGACGCTCAGCCCCAGGGCGTTGCGCGTGTCCGGCCCGGCCGGTGCCGACTCCTGGCTGGCGAGTGCGTCATCCTCCGGCAGGTTCTCGATGGTGACGCGCAGGGTGCGTTCGCGCCCCTGGCGCAGCACCTTCACCGGCACCTTCCTGCCCACCGGCGTGGAGCCGACCAGCGGCGGCAGGCGCGAGGAGCTCTCCACCTCGCGACCGTTGAAGCTCAGGATCACGTCGCCCACCTTGATGCCGGCCTTCTCCGCCGGGCTGCCCGGCAGCACGCGGGCGACCAGGGCACCGCTGGGCTTGTCCATCTTGAAGGATTCGGCCAGGTCCTGGGTGACTTCCTGGATGTAGACGCCGAGCCAGCCGCGGCTCACCTGGCCGGTGGTCTTGAGCTGCTCGACCACGTCCATCGCCACCTCGATGGGGATGGCGAAGGACAGGCCCATGAAGCCGCCGGTGCGGCTGTAGATCTGCGAGTTGATGCCCACCACCTCGCCGTCGAGGTTGAACAGCGGGCCGCCCGAGTTGCCGGGGTTGATGGCCACGTCGGTCTGGATGAAGGGCACGTAGTTCTCGCTCGGCAGGCTGCGGCCCTTGGCGCTGACGATGCCGGCGGTGGCCGACAGCTCGAAGCCGAAGGGCGAACCGATGGCCAGCACCCATTCGCCGACCTTGAGGTCCTCGGAACTGCCGATGCGCAGCGTCGGCAGGTTCTCGCCCTCCACCTTCAGCAGGGCCATGTCGGTGCGCGGGTCGCTGCCCACCAGCTCGGCCTTCAGTTCACGGCGGTCGCTGAGCTTGACCACGATCTCGTCGGCGTCCTTCACCACGTGGTGGTTGGTGACCACGTAGCCGTCGCTGGAGACGATGAAGCCCGAACCCAGCGAGGTGGTGTCGAATTCCTCCGGCTCGCCGCCCTCGCCGAAGAAGCGGCGGAACAGCTCGTCGAACATCTCGTGCTCGGGCAGATCGAGCCCCGGCGGCATGCCGCGGGGCACGGAGACCTTGCGGGTGGTGCCGATGTTCACCACGGCGGGGCTGTTGGCCTCCACCAGCGGGGTGAAGTCGGGCAGCGCGGCGCGTGCCGCCATCGCGGGGCTGGCGAGAAGGCCGAGGCAGAGAAGGACGACTATCAGGGCATGCCGGACAGGCTTGCGCATCATGAACACCATGATCAGCTAATGCGTGTGAAACAGCGGGGTATTATGACAATCAGGGGGCAAAAACGCCATGCGCCCGCAGGGCCGGCGCAGGCAGGCGACGCAGGATCACCGGCTGGTAGCGCCGGTCGTTGCCGATACGGCGGGTGAAACGCGCCACCCAGGCAAAGCCGGCGGCCAGGCCCAGCAGACCGCCGAGCACCGACAGGGCGTCGCTGCCGCCCAGCCACTCGCCCAGGATGGCGCCGAGCAGCAGGGTGACCAGCGGCAGGGCATAGACCGCGAGGGAGCCGCGCACGAAGGCGCCCTCCCCCAGGCCGATCACCACCTCGTCGCCGGGCGCGGCGTCCACCGGGTTGAGCACCCGCACCACGCTTCGGCGGCGCCCGAGCACCTTGTCGAGCACCGAGGTGCCACAGCCCTTGCGCGCTGAACACTGGCCGCAGGCGGACTTGCGCTGGGTCTCCACCCAGGCGTAATCGCCTTCACGGCGGACGACGCGGGCGTTCTCCTCGATCACGAGTCGGGGTCCTCGTAGACCAGGGCATCGCCGATCAGGCGCACCGTGGCCTCCGGCACCTCGCCCACCACCGTGACCTGGTGGCCCTCGACGACGCGCGCGAAGGCATGCAGGGCACCGGCCCCGGTCACGCCCTGGTAGTACTGGTCGTCCATGCCCGGCTCGGCGATGAACACGGACACCGAGGCCAGCCCGTCGGAGACGATCATCTGCTGCACCGGGTCGCTGCCCTCCTTGAGCGGGCGACTCACCACGGCACGCAGGGCGAAGCCCGGCGGCAGGGTCGAGAGCTGCCAGCCGGCATCCACCGGGTGGCTGTCATCCACCGGCCTGGGGCGCGGGGTATCCGCCTGGTCGGAGGTGAAGCGCTCGGGGTCGATGGCCTCGTCGAAACGGATGCTGGTGAACATGAGCTGCTCGATGGACCGGCCCTGCTCGTCGAGCATGGTCGACTTGAGCAGCATGGCGTTGTCCTCGGCGATGCAGAGGCGGTAGCCGAAGCGATAGGCATCACGCGGACGGACCTCGACCTGCCGGCAGTTGAGCCCCGCCACGCGTTCGCGGTCCTTCACGGCCAGGCTGTAGTTCGTCTCCAGGGGCATGGCCTGCGTATCGATGGGACGGGCCAGGCCCTTGCTGGTACGGGCGGGCTCCACCACCACCGAGCGGCTGCCGGGCCAGATGCAGGTGAGCACGCCATGGTCGCGGATCATCTCGCGGGCCTCGCCGGACAGCGAGACCAGGCGTTCGCGGGGGCCATCGGGGCCGGGGGCGTGGACGATCTGCATGGTCTCCATCTGACCGTCACGCGAATAGACGAAGGTGCCTTCGTAGCTCAGGCCCTGTACGGCCTGGTTCATGCGATCCAGCCACTGGCGGGCGTCTTCCGTGGCCAGCGCCAGCGCCGGCGAGAGGGCGAGGATCAGGACGGCCAGACGCATGAGGCGGCTATTCACCCTGGACGGTGTAGCCGACCACCCGCGCCTGCGGCAGCATGCCGTGCTGGGAGGCATACTCGGTGTGACGGACGATGTAGTTGTTCAGGTTGACGGTGGTGCGCCGCGTATCGCCGGCCGCCTGGGCCTCGACGGGCACGCGGGTGATGGCGACCTGGCGCACGGCCTCGGGGGCGGCCGCCGGGGCCTGGGCGCTGAGGGTGGCCCCGCTGCCCGGCGTCTGTTCCGGCCCCATCAGGCCCTGTACGCCCAGCACCGTGGCCACGGCCACCGAGGCGGCCATCGCGAAGCCGACCACCGGGCGGGTGAGGCGCCGCGCCTGCAGCGAGGCCGGTGCGGCCTCCATCTCCTCCTCGGCGATCGCCGCGCTGATGCGTGCCGCAAAACCCGAATCGAGCATGGCGGGCGCCTCGCCGCGCATCACGTCACCGATCAGGTGATAGCGGGACCAGCGTGCCCGGTCGTCCGCGTTGTGGATGAGTTCGTCCGTCAGGCGACGACGTTCGAAATCACCGGCCTCGTCGTCGACCAGGGCCGACAGATGTTCGTCTTTGCTAACACCCATGGCAGTGCTCTCTTGCAGTGTTCACTAATTCGTCTCGATCAGGGGCCGCAGACTGCGGTCGATCGCTTCACGTGCCCGGAAGATGCGGGAACGCACGGTACCGATGGGGCATTCCATGGCCTCGGCAATTTCCTCGTAGCTCATGCCTTCGAGTTCGCGCAGCGTGATCGCCGTGCGCAGGTCGTCCGGCAGGGCCTCGATGGCGTCGAAGATCGTCTTCTCGATCTCCTCGCTCAGGAGCTGACGCTCGGGCGAGGCATACTCCTTGAGAGCCGATTCCCCGCCGTATTGTTCCGCCTCCTGCGCATCCACGTCCGTCGCCGGCGTGCGGCGATTCTGCGCAACCAGGTAATTCTTGGCCGTGTTGATGGCGATCCGGTACAGCCAGGTGTAGAACGCGCTGTCGCCGCGGAACCGCGCCAGCCCCTTGTAGGCCTTGATGAAGGCCTCCTGGGCGACGTCCTGGGCCGTGTGCGGATCGTGCACATAACGCGACACCAGGTTGACGATCTTGTGCTGGTATTTCAGCACCAGGACGTCAAAGGCCTTCTTGTCGCCGGCCTGAACACGCTTGACCAGTTCAAGGTCGGAAGGCTTGTTGCCCATCAGGGCGCGGCCCTCCGCTTCGCTGTCCTGTCATGTTCAAGCATTATCGACCTGTTCGCGGCTGCAAAGTTCATGGGGGAGAAATGGGGAATGGGGCCGTTCGTCGGGGGGCCGAAATTCCGTCCCGGTGCGATGCTGGCCGCCACAAAGTGTGACAAAATACCCCACTCATGACCCAGCCTCAAGCAAACTCGGTCTTTCACGACCACGACGTCCTCGTCATCGGTAGCGGTGCGGCCGGTCTCAGCCTGGCCCTGCGCCTGGCCGAGGATCTGCGTGTCGCCGTGCTCAGCAAGGGGCCGCTGACCGAGGGCTCCACCATGTACGCCCAGGGCGGCGTCTCGGCCGTGATGAGCGAGACCGACTCGGTCGAGTCGCACGTGCACGACACCCTGGAGGCCGGGGCCGGGCTCTGTGACCCCGGCGTGGTGCGCCATGCCGTGGAGAACTCGCGCGACGCCATCGAGTGGCTGATGCACGAGGGCGTACCCTTCAGCATGGAGCAGACCGACAAGGGCGTGACCGGCCTGCACCTCACCCGCGAGGGAGGGCACTCGCACCGGCGCGTGGTGCATGCCGCCGACGCCACCGGCCAGGCCATCGAGACCACCCTGGTCGGCGCCGCCCGCCAGCACCGCAACCTCGATCTCTATGAGCGCTACATCGCGGTCAACCTCATCACCACGGCCAGGCCCGGCACCCGCCCCAACCGCTGCGCGGGGGCCTACGTGCTCAACCGCGACAGCGGCCACGTGGAGGTGTTCCGCGCCCGCTTCGTGGTGCTGGCCACCGGCGGGGCCAGCAAGGTCTACCTCTACACCAGCAACCCGGACACGGCCACCGGCGACGGCATCGCCATGGCCTGGCGCGCGGGCTGCCGGGTGGCAAACATGGAGTTCATGCAGTTCCACCCGACCTGCCTCTACCACCCCGAGGCAAAGTCCTTCCTCATCACGGAGGCCGTGCGCGGCGAAGGCGGCCGGCTGCTGCTGCCCAACGGCGAGCGCTTCATGCCCCGCTTCGACAGCCGCGGCGAGCTGGCCCCGCGCGACATCGTCGCCCGCGCCATCGACCACGAGATGAAGCGCCTGGGCATTTCCAACGTGCTGCTCGACATCAGCCACAAGCCGGCCGACTTCATCCTCGAACACTTCCCCACCGTGCACGCCCGCTGCCTGGAATTCGGTTTCGACATGACGAAGGAGCCGATACCGGTGGTGCCGGCCGCCCACTACACCTGCGGCGGGGTGATGACCGACCTCGACGGCCGGACGGACATCGACGGCCTCTATGCCATCGGCGAGACCGCCTTCACCGGCCTGCACGGCGCCAACCGCATGGCCAGCAATTCGCTGCTGGAATGCCTGGTGTTCGCCAAGGGCGCGCGCGACCACATCATGGCCCATCGCGACCGGCCGGCCGCCGACATCCGGATCCCGCCCTGGGACGAGAGCCGCGTCACCGATTCCGACGAGGAGGTCGTGGTCTCGCACAACTGGGACGAGCTGCGCCGCTTCATGTGGGACTACGTCGGCATCGTGCGCAGCACCAAGCGCCTGAAGCGCGCCAAGAGCCGTGTCGACCTGCTGCTGCACGAGATCCACGAGTACTACAGCAACTTCCGCGTCACCAACGACCTGATCGAGCTGCGCAACCTGGTGCTGGTGGCCGACCTCATCATCCGTTCCGCCCTGGCCCGCCGGGAGAGCCGCGGTCTTCACTATACTCTCGATCATCCGGAGACCGACCCGGCCCTGGACGGCATCAACACCGTGCTGGACCCCGTCGCTTCGCCCGAGACCGCGCCGCCACCTGCCATGGCCGCATCCGACTGACCCGGAGGAGACGCATGCCCGACTGCCCGCTGCTGATGGAGCCCGAGGAACTCGAGTCCCGCCTGGACGATTCCGGCCTGCTCATCGTCGACCTGTGCAAGCCCGAGATCCACGCCCACGGGCACATCCCGGGCGCCCTGCACCTGGACTACGGCGAGATCGTGCGCGCCGAGCCGCCGGTGATGGGGCTGCTGCCGGATGCCGACACGGTCTCCCGGCTCGCCTCGCGGATCGGCCTCACCCCCGACCGCTGCGTGGTGGCCTACGACGACGAGGGTGGTGGCCGCGCTGCGCGGCTGCTCTGGACCCTGGCCGCCTACGGCCATGCACGGATCAGCCTGCTCAACGGCGGCCACCATGCCTGGGCCCGGGAGGGCCACCCCCTCACCCAGGACGAGGAAACCACCTGCCCGAGCGACTACCGGGCGCGCTACGTCGGCGACGTGGTCGCCGATGCCGACTACATCCGCGATCACCTGAGCGATGCGGACGTGGTCCTGCTCGATGCGCGCAGCCCCGACGAGTTCCGCGGCGCCGACCGGCGCGCCACCCACGGCGGCCACATCCCCGGCGCGGTGAACATGGAATGGACCCAGGCCATGGACAGCAGCAACAACCTGCGGGTGAAGAACCCCGAGGTGCTGCTGCCCATGCTGGAACACCTGGGCATCACCCCGGAGCGGGAGGTCATCACCTACTGCCAGACCCACCACCGCTCCGCCCATACCTGGCTGGTGCTCCGGGCCCTGGGCTTTGCGCGGGTGCGCGGCTATCCCGGCGCCTGGTCGGACTGGGGCAACCGCAACGACCTGCCGGTGGAGAACTGACGCACCGGCGGCGCATGCCGCCGACCGCATCCGTCAACGAGCAACATCCCGCGTGAACCTGCTGCCCGTCCTGCAAACCGTCCTGCCCGTCTTTCTCATCGTCGCCCTGGGCTACGGCTACGGCCGGCGCTTCCATACCGAGATCGACACCGCCAACCGGCTCAACATGGACGTCTTCACCCCGGCGCTGATCTTCAGCGCGCTGTCGGCGCAGGGCTTTCACCTGGCGGACTACTCCGAGCTCGCGCTGGCTGCCGCACTGGTGGTGCTGGGTTCGGGGCTGCTGGTGCTGCCCTTCGTCTGGCTGCTGAAGGTGCAGTGGAAGACCTTCGTCCCGCCCATGATGTTCACCAACAGCGGCAACATGGGCATCCCCATCCTGCTGCTCGCCTTCGGCGAGGCCGCCCTGCCCGCCGCCATCGTGCTCTTCATCGTGGAGAACACGCTGCACTTCAGCGTGGGCTTTTACATGATGAATCACCGCGAACGCATCTGGACGATGCTGCGCAACCCCATGATCGCGGCGAGCATCGCCGGCATCGGCGTGAGCCTGAGCGGATTGACCGTGCCGCAGATCATCGCGGTGCCGGTGGAGATGGTGGGGCAGATCGCCATCCCGCTCATGCTCTTCACCCTGGGGGTGCGCATGGTGGATGCCGATCTCTCGGACTGGCGCCTGGGTCTCTGGGCCGCGGTGCTGGCGCCGGGCAGCGGGCTGCTCATGGCCCTGCTGCTGCAGCCCGTCATCGGCCTGTCGAGCCAGCAGTTCGCCTACCTGCTGATCTTCGCCGCCCTGCCCCCGGCCGTGCTCAACTACATGGTGGCGGAAAAATTCGGGCAGGAGCCGCGACGCGTGGCCTCCATCGTCTTCATCGCCAACCTGGCGAGCATCGTCAGCCTCTCGCTGGTGCTCGCCTGGGCCCTGTAGCCGGGCACCGCCCGCTCAGGCCCCGTCGCGGCGCCGTGGCCGCAGCAGCGGCAGCATCGCCAGTACGCCGAGCACCGCGCCCGGCAGCATCAACCAGCTCACCTGCACGCCGAGCCGGTCCCACAGCCCCGAGACCAGCGGGATGGCCAGGGCACTCAGGGCGAAGCCGATGCTGTTCATGATGGCGAGCGCACTGGCCACCCCCTCCGGCGGGGCATGCTGCGAGGCCAGCGCCGAGTACTGGGCCGAGTCGGCGATCACCGCCAGCCCCCACAGCAGCAGCGCGGCCAGCAACAGGGGGGCGGGCAGGCCCTGCAGCCAGGGATAGACCAGGCAGAGCAGGCCGGAGGTGGCGAGCGCGATGACCGCCACCGGGGCGCTGCCGATGTGCCGGCTCCAGCGCCCGGCCAGCACGCAGCCCAGCGCACCGATGCCGATCACCGCGAAGGCGAGCAGCGAGAGGCCGTGGCGCGACGCATCGGGATAGATCCCGGCCAGCAGCAGCGGCACCAGCACCCACAGGGCATAGAGCTCCCACATGTGACCGAAGTAGCCGAAGGCCGCGGCGCGAAACCCCGGGCGGCGGAAGGCGGCGAACACCCCGCCCCAGTTGAGGCGCGCCGCACGCGGCAGGTGCGGTCCATCGCCGAGCAGCACCACCATCACCCCGCCGAGCACGGCCAGGGCCGAGGCGAGGCTCACCACCCAGGGCCAGCCCAGTCCCACGCCCAGCCCCTGCAGCAGATGGGGCGTGGCGGTGCCCAGCGTGAGCATGCCCACCAGCCAGGCCAGGGCCTCGCCGCGCCGCTGTGGCGCCCAGCTCACCACCAGTTTCATGCCCACCGGGTAGATCCCGGCCAGGGCCAGGCCGGTGAGGAAGCGGAAGACCAGGGCCGAGGTCAGCGAGTCCGCCACCCAGGCAAGCCCCAGGTTGGCGAGCGCGCCGCAGAGCGAGGCTGCGAGGAACAGGCGGCTGGCATGAAAACGATCGGCCGTGCCGGAGACGGCGAACAGCAGGGTGCCCGCGATGAAGCCGAGCTGCACCGCCGAGGTCAGCGTGCCCAGGTCGCGCGTGGACAGCCCCCAGGCGAGCAGCAGCTGGTCCCCCACGCCGTTGGCGCTGAACCACAGCGAGGTGCCGAAGAGCTGGGCGATGACGATGAGCGGGACGGCGTAACGCATCGGCCTATGCTAACCGCCGCGGCCGGCGGCGGCGAGGTGCGGGGTGTTTTTCTGGCCATAGAGGCGATGTGTTTGCCTCTGAGTGCCCCGTGCCTTCCGCGGCAAACCCCGTCTTCCCCGCTACTCCTCGTAGATCATCTTCACCGTCATGCCACCGTCGATGACGAGGTTCTGGCCGGTCATGAAATCGGCCTCTTCGATGAGGAAGCGGCAGGCGCGGGCGATGTCCTCGGGCACGCCCACGCGTCCGACCGGATGCTGCAGGCGGTCGCGCTCGCTGTGCTGCGGAGTCTGCGCGCGCGCCGAGTACTGCCAGTCGCCCACCTCGATCCAGCCGGGGCTGATGCAGTTCACGCGGATGCCGTGTTCTCCGAGGCTGATGGCCATGCCGTGGGTGAGTGCGACGATGCCGCCCTTGGATGCCGTGTAGGCCTCGGTGCCGGGTTCGGACATGAGCGCGCGGGTGGAGGCGATGTTGACGATGGCCCCGCCGCGGCCCAGAGCCACCATGCGCCGGGCCACGGCCTGGGCGCAGAGAAAGCTGCCGCGCAGGTTCACGGCGATCACGCGGTCGAAGTCATCGGGGGAGAGTTCGAGAAACGGGGCGTTGCGCTGGATGCCGGCATTGTTCACCAGCGCGTCGGGACAGCCGAAGGCGGCCTCGGTGCGCGCGATCCATTCCGTCACCGCCTCGGCGTCGGCGACATCGACGGGCAGGTGCATGGCGCGACCGCCGGCCGCCTCGATCATCGCCACCAGCTCGGCGCCGGCATCCACCGCCGGATCGGCGAAGGAGACCGCGTAGCCCCGCTGCGCGAAAAACGCTGCAATGCCGCGCCCGATCCCCTGGGCGCCGCCGGTGATGGCGATGGTCTTCATGGAAGGACCACCACCCGGTGACTAGTGCAGCCGCTGCGGGTCATCGTCCCCGGCGGTCGCATCGTCCTCGTCCTCAGACTGATCCTCATCCTCAGGGAAGGACTCGACGTCTTCCTCGTCATCCCGGTCCGCGTCGCCTTCCGCGGGTGAATCATTCTGCGCCGGGGCCTCGTCGAGGACCGGCTCCATGGAGCCCTGCGACTCGGCCTCGGCATCGGCGTCGGTGAACATCGGCATCTCGATGGTGGGCTCGTCCTCGTCGGCGTCGGCGTCAGCGGCGGACGCCTCCCCGGCATCGGCCGCAGCGGACATCGATGCGGCCTCCGTCTCCTCGAAGCGCTCCTCCTCTTCGGCCCCTTCCCGGGCCGCAGGACGCGATGGCGCCTCCTGCGGCTGGTCCGGGTTGTCGAGGCCGAGCTCGGGGTGCAGCTTGTCCAGGTCGCGCAGCTCGGCGAGCGTCGGCAGCTCGTCGAGGCTCTTCAGGTTGAAGTAGTCGAGGAAGCCGCGCGTGGTGCCGTACATGGCCGGCTTGCCCGGCACGTCGCGGTGACCCACCACGCGGATCCAGTCGCGCTCGGTGAGGCTCTTGATGATGTTGCTGCTCACGCTCACGCCGCGGATCTCCTCGATCTCGGCGCGGGTGATGGGCTGGCGATAGGCGATGAGCGCGAGGGTCTCGAGCGTGGCGCGCGAGTAGCGCGGCGGCTTCTCCTCCCACAGGCGCCCCACCCAGTGCGCGAACTCCTGGCGCACCTGGAATCGATAGCCGCTGGCCACCTGCTTGAGCTCGTAGCCGCGCTCGGCGCAGTCGCCCTCGAGATCGCTCAGCGCCTCGCGGATCTCGTCGCGCGTGGGCCGCTCCTCGCCCTCCACGAACAGCTTCTCCAGCTGCTCGACGGCCAGCGGCTGGCTGGCCGCCAGCAGCGCGCCTTCGATGATCTTCTTCAGTTTGGTGTTATCCATGAATGTCCTGCCCCTGATCTCGAGTACACCCTGTTCCATCTCCCGCCGTCCCCGTCACGGCCCTTCGTCCGCCTGGGCGGCACCGGCCGGGCTGACGTAGATCGGCGCGAAGGGCTCGGCCTGCACCAGCTCGATGAGGTGTGCCTTGAGCAGTTCGAGCACGGCGAGGAAGCTCACGACCACGCCGAGGCGCCCTTCCTCGGCCGTGAACAGGGTGGTGAATTCGATGAACTTGTTCGGCTCCAGCTTGCTCAGCACCTGCGACATGCGCTCGCGCACGGAGAGCGACTCGCGCTGGATGTGGTGGTGCGTGAACATGTCGGCGCGGCGCAGCACCTCGGAGAGCGCCAGCAGCAGCTCGCGCAGGTCGACGTCCGGGTCGGGCCGGTCCTGCTTCAGGTCCGGCGGCTGCACCGAGGCCAGGTGGATGTCGCGCTCCACGCGCGGCAGCTCGTCGATGTCCTCGGCGGCCTGCTTGAAACGCTCGTATTCCTGCAGGCGACGGATGAGCTCGGCGCGCGGGTCTTCCTCGTCGTCGGCCTCCACCGGGCGCGGCAGCAGCATGCGCGACTTGATCTCGGCGAGCATGGCGGCCATCACCAGATACTCGGCGGCCAGCTCCAGGCGCAGCTCCTTCATCACCTCGACGTATTCCATGTACTGCCGGGTGATCTCGGCGATGGGGATGTTGAGGATATCGAGGTTCTGACGCTTGATCAGGTACAGCAGCAGGTCCAGCGGCCCCTCGAAGGCCTCGAGGAACACCTCCAGCGCGTCGGGCGGGATGTAGAGGTCCTGCGGCGGCATGGTGAGCGGCTCGCCCAGCACGATGGCGAACGGCATCTCGTGCTGCCCGGCGCCCATGACGGTTGGCTGCTCACTCATGGTGCATGATCTCAACGGTAGGCAAGGCCCATGGCCTTCTTCACTTCGTCGAGGGTCTCCTCGGCGATGTCGCGGGCGGCCTCGCAACCCTCGGCGATCACGCTGCGCACGGCGCCCGGGTCGTCGATGTACTCCTGCGCACGCTCGCGGATGGGCTTGAGCTCGGCAAGCACGGCCTCGATCACCGGGCCCTTGCATTCCACGCAGCCGATGCCGGCGGAGCGGCAGCCCTGCTGCACCCACTCCTTCGTATCCTCGTCCGAGTAGACCTCGTGCAGGGGCCAGACCGGACACTTGGCCGGGTCGCCCGGATCGGTGCGGCGCACGCGCGCCGGGTCGGTGGGCATGGTGCGCAGCTTCTTCTCCACCTCGGCCGGGTCCTCGCGCAGGGCGATGGTGTTGCCATAGGACTT
Source organism: Chromatiales bacterium (assembly GCA_014762505.1). NCBI lineage: Bacteria > Pseudomonadati > Pseudomonadota > Gammaproteobacteria > Chromatiales > Chromatiales bacterium. The sequence continues at coordinate 47,532 of JABURS010000034.1, forward strand.
GGACATCTTCTGGCCGTCCAGGCCCGGCATCTTCGAGGCCTTGGTGAGCAGGGCCTGGGGCTCGGGCAGGATGATCTTGCCGGAGCCTTCCAGGTAGCCGAACAGGCGCTCGCGGTCGCCGATGGAGATGTTCTGCTGCGAATCCAGCAGCGCGCGGGCCACGTCCAGGGCCTGGTCGTCGCCCTGCTCCTGGTAGCTCTTGCGCAGCTCGCGATACATCTTGGCGTTCTTCTTTCCCATCTTGTCGATGGCGGCCTCGGCCTTCTCCTCGAAGCCCGGCTCGCGCCCGTAGAGGTGGTTGAAGCGGCGCGCGACCTCACGGGTGAGCTCCACGTGCGCCACCTGGTCCTCGCCCACCGGCACCAGGCCGGCCTTGTAGATGAGGATATCGGCGCTCTGCAGCAGCGGGTAGCCGAGAAAGCCGTAGGTGGCCAGGTCGCGCTCCTTGAGCTTTTCCTGCTGGTCCTTGTAGGTGGGCACGCGCTCCAGCCAGCCCAGCGGCGTGATCATGGACAGCAGCAGGTGCAGCTCGGCGTGCTCGGGCACGCGCGACTGGATGAAGAGCTTGGCGGCCCCCGGGCTCACACCCGCGGCCAGCCAGTCGATCACCATGTCCCAGACGTTGTCGGCGATGACGCCCGGCTCTTCGTAATGCGTCGTGAGGGCGTGCCAGTCGGCGACGAAGAACAGGCACTCGTAGCTGTGCTGCAGCTCGATCCAGTTCTTCAGGACCCCGTGGTAGTGACCGAGATGCAGACGGCCGGTGGGCCGCATGCCGGAGACGACACGTTGGTTTTGCGCGGGAATGCTACTCAAAACAACTCCTCAGGACAGGTTATCTCTCATCCCCACAACGAGCGCACGAACAGCAGCACGTTGGGGAGATTGAAGGCCGATTCGATCAGCCCCGTGAGGTACATCAGCGGCGGCCAGAGCAGATAGCCCAGCAGGCCGACCAGCAGCAGGAACAGCAGGATGAAGAAACCGAAGGGCTCCACCCGGTCCAGCAGGGCCGCGTAGCGCGGCGGCACGATGCCGGCGAGCACCCGGCCGCCGTCCAGCGGCGGGATGGGCAACAGGTTCAGCACCATCAGGATCAGGTTGAGGAAGATGCCCACCGCACTCATGTACATCAGCGGCTCGCCGATGAACGGCGTGCCCGTGTGCAGCATCATACCCAGTTTCATGAGGATGGCCCAGATGAGCGCCATGCCGAGGTTGGCCATGGGCCCGGCCAGGGCCACCAGGGCCATGTCCCGCCGGGGATTGCGCAGGTTGCGAAAGTCCACCGGCACGGGCCTGGCCCAGCCGAAGATGAAGCCGGTGAAGGCGAACAGGGCGATCGGCACGATCACGGTGCCGACGGGATCGATGTGGCGCAGGGGATTGAGCGAGAGCCGACCGAGCTGCTCGGCCGTGCGGTCGCCGTAGTGGCGGGCCACCAGGCCGTGCGCCACCTCGTGCAGGGTGATGGCGAACAGGATGGGCAGCGCGAGGATGCTGATGGCCTGGATGATGCTCATGTCCGGCGCATTATACGTGAAAGGCGGGGGGCGGTATCAGCGAAAAACGCCGCGGCCCGGCAGGCCACAGGGGCTAGTGCTGGTTGAGCCAGCTGATATCGCCCAGCCCCTTGCGCAGCACCTCGGGATGGCCCTCGGTGAGATCGATCACGGTGCTTGGCTCCAGGCCGCTGAAGCCGCCGTCGATCACCAGGTCCACCTCGTGCTCCAGGAACACCCGGATCTGGTAAGGGTCGGTCAGGGGCATGTCCGCATCGGGCATGATGAGCGTGGTGCTCATCAGCGGCTCGCCCAGCTCGGCCAGCAGGGCCTGGCAGATGGCGTTGTCGGCGATACGCACGCCGATGGTCTTGCGCTTGGGCTGCAGGCGCCGCGGCACCTCGTGGGTGGCCTTGAGGATGAAGGTGTAGGGGCCTGGGGTAAGGCCCTTGATCAGGCGGTGGGCGATGTTGTCCATCTTCGCGTAGGTGGAGATATCGGACAGCTCGCGGCACATGAGGGTGAAGTTGTGCTTGTCGTCCAGGTCGCGGATGCGGCGGATGCGCTCCATGGCGTTCTTGTCGCCGATCAGGCAGCCGATGGCATAACAGGAATCCGTCGGGTAGACGACCACTCCGCCCTCCTGGATGATCTTCACCGCCTGGCGGATCAGCCGTACCTGGGGGTTTTCCGGATGGATCTCGAAATACTGGCTCATGCCCGACCTGAAAAACGTTGGAAAAACGGCATTTTACAGAAGCCCACCCGCGATGCCAGCCTCCGCATGGTGTTTTTCGTCCAGACGGCTTCGGGTATGATGGCGCTTTGGGAACCGACGCCGCCCGCATGAAATTCCTCTTCGACTTCTTCCCGGTACTGCTCTTCTTCGTGGCCTACAAGGGCTACGCGGCCCTGCCGGCCCCGGTGGTGGACGCCATCAACACCGTGCTGCCGCTGGGCCTGCGCGCCGGCGAGGCCCAGGATGCCATGTTCTTCGCCACCCTGGTCGCGATCCTCGCCGCCTTCGCCCAGGTGGGCGTCCACTGGCTGCGCACACGCCGCGTCGAGACCATGCACCTGGTCTCGCTGGCCCTGATCGCGGTCTTCGGCGGGCTCACGCTGGCCCTGCACGATCCGCTGTTCTTCAAGTGGAAGCCCACCCTGCTCAACTGGCTGTTCGGCATCGTCATCATCGGCAGCCAGTTCATCGGCCGGAAACCGATCATGGAACGCCTGATGGCCCACGCCATCACCGTACCCGCCGAGGCCTGGCGCAGCGTGAATCTCGCCTGGGGCGTGTTCTTTCTCGCCATGGGCCTGCTCAACCTCTACGTGGCCTACGGCTACAGCGAGGAGGTCTGGGTGAACTTCAAACTCTTCGGGCTAACGGGACTGACATTTGTCTTCGTTATCCTGCAATCCATGTACCTGGCGCGCTTCATGTCCGACGAGACGCCGCAGAACCAGGAGGACTGATATGCTGTACGCCATCATCGGCGAGGACGTCGAGGACAGCCTGGAAAAACGGCTCTCCGTGCGCCCCGCCCACCTCGAACGCCTCGAGGCGCTCAAGGCCGAGGGCCGCCTGCTGGTGGCCGGCCCCAACCCGGCCGTCGACAGCAGCGACCCGGGCGAGGCCGGTTTCACCGGCAGCGTCATCATCGCCGAGTTCGACTCGCTGCGCGAGGCGCAGAACTGGGCCGATGCCGACCCCTACATCGAGGCCGGCGTCTATCGCCAGGTCACGGTAAAGCCCTTCAAGAAGGTATTGCCGTAAGCATGCTGTGAAACCGGTCCCGGCAGACTGCCTCGGCATCTGCCAATCTATCGGGCTTCACGCCACACCCACCACCAAGGACTCAAGGAAATCATCCATGCACATGCGTCATGCAGCCCCCCTCGTCCTGATCGCCGCCCTGGGCCTTGCGGCCTGTAATGATCAGGACCGCGCCACGACCGGCAAGGACAGCACCAACGCCGTGGCCCTCGTCAACGGTCAGCCCATCGACCGGACCACCTTCGACGAGTACATGAACATGAAGCAGCGCATGCAGCCCGGCATGCCGCTCAACCCGGACGTGGTGCTGGAAGAGCTCGTGAACATGGAGCTGCTGGAACAGGCCGCCGAACGCGAGGGCGTGCACGAACAGCCCGAGGTCGTGGCCCAGCTCGAACGCCAGCGTGCCAACGTGCTGATCAACACCCTGCTGCGCGGAAAGCTCGAGAGCATGGAAGTGGACCAGGCCAGGCTCGACGCCGCCTACCAGGAACTGCTGGCCAGCATCCCCTCGCAGGAATACCACGCCCGCCACATCCTGGTGGAGACCGAGGATGCCGCCCGCGCCCTCATCGCCAGGCTCGGTGACGGTGCCGACTTCGTCAAGCTCGCGAAAGAAAACTCCACCGGCCCTTCCGGTCCCAACGGCGGCGACCTCGGCTGGTTCACCGCCGACATGATGGTGCCCGAGTTCTCCGCCGCGGTGGAGTCCCTGGACAAGGGCGACCATACCCGCGAGCCGGTGCACACCCAGTTCGGCTGGCACGTCATCCTGCTCGAAGACGTGCGTGATACGCAGAAGCCGGAACTCGCCGAGGTGGAAGAACAGCTGCGCAACGAACTGCAGCGCGACTTCATCGACGAGTACCTGAACGAACTGCGCGAGTCGGCACTGATCGAGACGCGCCTGGACAAGCCCGCGCCGGAGAGTCCGGACGCACAGTAAGCGTCATCCTCACCGACACGAAAAAGGGGCGTCATCGACGCCCCTTTTTCGTATCCACCCGTCTCCGGCTCAGTCGCCCAGCAGTGCCTTCAGATCCTCCTCGCTCAGGATCTCCACCCCCAGGGACTCGGCCTTGGCCAGCTTCGAACCGGCCTCGGCGCCGGCGATGACGGCCGTGGTCTTCTTCGACACGCTGCCCGAGACCTTCGCCCCCAGGGCCATGAGGCGCGCCTTCGCCTCGTCGCGGGTCATGGACTCGAGCGTGCCGGTGAGCACGTAGGTACGACCGGCCAGGGGCTGCTCGCCGGCCGGTGTCACCTCGATGGCCTCCCACTCGATGCCGGCGGCCAGCAGCCGGTCGATCACCTCGCGGTTGTGCGGCTGGTGGAAGAAGCTCACCACGTGGCGGGCGACGATGGGGCCGACGTCCGGCACCTGCTGCAGGGCCTCCTCGTCGGCCTGCATGAGCGGCGCGAGGTCGCCGAAGTGCAGCGCCAGGGCGCGGGCGGTGGCCTCCCCGACCTCGCGGATGCCCAAGGCGAAGATGAAGCGCTCCAGCGTGGTCTGGCGTGAGCGGTCGATGGCCTCGATCAGGTTCTGTGCCGACTTCTCGCCCATGCGCTCGAGTGAGGCGACCTGCGCCGGCGTGAGACGGTAGAGATCATCCACGTGATCGACCAGCCCTGCCTCGACGAGCTGGTCGACGAGCTTGTCGCCCAGGCCCTCGATGTCCATGGCGCGCCGCGAGGCGTAGTGCTTGATCGCCTCCTTGCGCTGCGCCGCGCAATAGAGCCCGCCCGAGCAGCGGGCCACGGCCTCGCCCTCGGCGCGCACCACCTCGGAACCGCAGACCGGGCATAGCGCCGGCAGCCGCACCGGACGCGCGTCCTTCGGCCGGCGCTCGGCGACCACGCCGACGACCTCCGGGATCACGTCGCCGGCGCGCCGCACGATGACGGTATCGCCGATGTGCACGTCCTTGCGCTCGATCTCGTCCATGTTGTGCAGCGTGGCGTTGCTCACGGTCACGCCGCCGACGAAGACGGGCTCCAGGCGCGCCACCGGCGTGAGGGCGCCGGTACGGCCGACCTGGAACTCGACGTCGCGCAGGAGGGTGATCTCCTCCTGCGCAGGGAACTTGTGGGCGATGGCCCAGCGCGGGGCGCGCGAGACGAAGCCGAGGTCTTCCTGCAGGTCGATGCGGTTGACCTTGTACACCACCCCGTCGATCTCGTAGGGCAGCCGGTCGCGCTGCGCGCCGATGCGCCGGTAGTAGTCGAGGCAGCCCGCCGGCCCCGTGACCACGTCGCGCTCGGGGCAGACGCGCAGGCCCCAGTCCTGCAGGCGCTCGAGGATGGCGCTCTGGCGGTCCGGCAGCGCGGCGCCCTCGACCTTGCCGACGCCGTAGCAGAACATCGCCAGCGGCCGCTCGGCGGTGATGCGCGGGTCGAGCTGGCGCAGGCTGCCGGCGGCGGCGTTGCGCGGGTTGACGAAGGTCTTCTCGCCGCGCTCGCGGGCGCGGGCGTTGAGCGCCTCGAAGCCCTTGCGCGGCATGTACACCTCGCCGCGCACCTCCAGCACCCGCGGCCAGTCCTCGCCGTGCAGCGCGAGCGGGATGGTCTTGATGGTGCGGATGTTCTGCGTGATGTCCTCGCCGGTCACGCCGTCGCCGCGCGTGGCCCCGCGCACCAGCTTCCCGTCCTCGTACAGCAGGCTCACGGCCAGGCCGTCGAGCTTGGGCTCGGCGGCGAACTCGATGTCGTCGTCCGTGCCCAGGCGATCGCGGATACGCTTGTAGAAGGCGTTGAGGTCGTCCTCGCTGAAGGCATTGGCCAGCGAGAGCATGGGAATCACGTGGCGCACCTCGCCAAACCGGTCGGCCGGTTCGGCGCCGACGCGCTGGGTGGGCGAGTCCGGGGTGACGAGCTCGGGGTGCGCGGCCTCCAGGGTCTCCAGCTCGCGCATCAGGCGGTCGTACTCAGCATCCGGTACGGAGGGGTCGTCGAGCACGTAGTAGCGGTAGTTGTGTTCGCGGATCTCGCGACGCAGGGCCTCGATGCGACGGACGATGGAATCAGGCGCGGGCATGGGGGTTTGTTCCTCGGGGATCGCGCGCGGCGTCAGTGACGCGCACGCTCCATTTCCAGGCTGAAGGCGCGCACCCGGTCGCGCATGTGTTCGCTGAGCTGACGGGTGAGCGGGATGCGGTTCTCGGCCAGCAGCTGGCCGTCGATCTCGGCGGCCAGCCGGCCGGCCACCGCGAGCATCTCGTCCAGCGCCTCGAGCGGGCGCAGTGGTCCGGGCAGGCGCATGAAGAGGCTGAGCCCCGGGGTCTGCAGGCCATCGAGGTCCTGCGCGCGCAGGGTGCCGGGCTTGATCATGTTGGCCGCACTGAAGAGCTGGCGGCGCTCGCCGCCGACCTGCGAGTAACAGTGGTAGATGTCCATCTCGCCGAACTCCAGGCCCGCGACCTCCAGCGCGTCGCGCAGGGCCTGGCCGCTCACCCGGCCCTGCCCTTTCGCGGCCACGTGGAGCACGATGATGAGTTCGGGCTCGGGCACGAGTCGGGCCGGCTTCTCCGCCTTCGCCTTGCCGCGACCGAGTTTCGGCACCGCGGCGGCGAGCGGTGACGGCTTCGAGGGCCGGGCCGCGCCGGTGTCCGTCGCTGCCGGCGGCGTCGACTCGACGGGGGCGGGTTCGGGCTGCGGGCGTTCGGCCGCCTCCTCGCGCACCTGGTCGGTGAGCGCGGCGAGTTCCTGGCTGAGATCGCTGTCCAGCGTCTCTTCCTGCTCGGCGCGCACGATGAGACGCACGTCGGAGACGTCGTCCTCGTAGTCGTCCGCCACCGGCAGCTCGCGATGCCGCGGGCGCTGATGACGGCTCACCAGGTAGACGACGATGGCCAGCAGGACGCCGGCGCCGAGGATGATCCAGCGCAGGGTATCCATGAGGGATCAGGCCGTGGCCATCTGCGCCGCTTCCTCGACGTCCACCGCGACCAGGCGGGAGACGCCGGGTTCGCGCATGGTCACGCCGACCAGGCGCTCGGCCAGTTCCATGGTGGTCTTGTTGTGGGTGATGAAGATGAACTGCACCCGCTCGGACATCTCGCGCACCAGGTCGCAGAAGCGGCCGACGTTGGCCTCGTCCAGGGGCGCGTCCACCTCGTCGAGCATGCAGAACGGCGCGGGGTTCAGCTCGAAGATGGCGAAGACCATCGCCACCGCGGTGAGCGCCTTCTCGCCGCCCGACATGAGGTGGATGTTGGAGATGCGCTTGCCCGGCGGGCGCGCCATGATCGACACGCCGGTGGTGAGCAGGTCGTCGCCCGTCATCTCCAGGTGGGCGTGGCCGCCGCCGAAGAGCTTGGGGAACATCTCCTGCAGGCGCGAGTTGACCAGCTCGAAGGTGTCGCGGAAGCGCTGGCGCGTCTCGCGGTCGATCTTGGCGATGGCGCTCTCCAGCGTCTCCAGCGCCTCGATCAGGTCGGCGTGCTGCGCATCGAGGTATTCCTTGCGCTGGCTCTGTTCCTTGTACTCGTCGATGGCGGCGAGGTTGATCGGCCCCAGGCGCTGGATCTTCTGTTCCAGGTCCTGCACCCGCGCCTGCCAGTCGCCGATGCTCGCCCCCTCGGGCATCTCGGCGAGCAGGGTCTCGAGCTGGAACTCGGTCTCGGCCAGCTGCTCGACCACCGTCTGCTGGCGCACCTTGAGCTCCTGCCAGGCCATGCGCAGGCGCTCCAGGCCGCTGCGGGTGTCGTCGGCGCGGCGCTCGGCGGCCATGCGCTGCTGGTCGCGCTCGCGCATGTCGGCCTCCACCGACTGCACCTTCGCCCGCGCCTCGTTGAGTTCCTTTTCCACCTGCATGCGACGCCCCAGCAGCGCCTCGAGCTCCTGCTCCAGTTCCGCCACCGGCGAGCCGCCCTCCTGCATGGCCTCGCGCAGCTCCTCGCAGCGCCCCTCCAGCTGGCCGAGCTGCTCGTGCATGCGCTCAAGGTTTTGGCGCGTGCCCTGCTGGGCGGTGCGCAGGGATTCCATCTTCAGCGCGATCTCGTGGGCGCGCTGGCGGTGTTCCTGGGCCTGACGGCGGGCCTCGTCGAGCGTGGCGCGCAGCTGCTCGCGGCGCCCGTCCAGCCCTTCGCGTTCGTGCGAGAGCTGCTCCATGCGCTCCACCGCCTCGTTGCGCCGGGCGGTGGCCTGCTGCAGTTCCTCCTGCGCCTGCTGGATCTGCGCGCGCAGCTCCTCGGCCTCCTCGGTCACCTTGCCGCGGCGGCCCTCGATCTGTTCCAGGCGGCCTCGGCGGCTGGTGAGCTGGGCGTTGAGGTCGGCATGGGCGCGGTGCAGGCGGTTGACCTCCACCTGCAGGGCCTCGCGCCGGGCCTCGACCTCGCGCAGGCCGTCGCGGCCGGCCGCCAGCGCCTCTTCCAGCGCCTCGATGCGGGCGGTGAGCTCCTCCAGCTGCTGCTGCAGGCCGCGGATCTCCTGCTCGCGGGCGAGCACGCCGGCATGGGCGTCGGCGTCGCGCGAGACACGCAGCCAGCTGGCCCCCAGCCAGATGCCGTCGCGGGTGATGACCGACTCGCCGGCCCCCAGGCGGGGGCGCAGGGCGAGGGCCTCGTTGAGGGTATCCACGGCATGCACGCCCGCCAGCAGGCCGGTCAGCGACCAGGGGGCCCGGACCCGGGTGGCCAGCAGGTCGCCCGTGGCGGCGGAATCCGCGCCTGCCTGACGGGTGTCGAACAGCAGCAGCGAACCGCTCTCCAGGCTCCCCAGCACACCGGTGACGGTGTCGATGTCATCGACGCACACGGCCTCGAGGTAGTCGCCGAGCACGGTCTCGACGGCGCGTTCCCAGCCCGGCTCGGCCTGCAGCTCCTCGGCCAGGCGCGGGGCGTCGGCCAGGCGCTGCTCGGTCAGCCACTGGGTGACGGACTCGGTCTTCTCGCCCAGTGCCGCCTGCTGCAGGGCCTCCAGCGAGGCCAGGCGGCCGCGCGCGCCCTGCAGCTGCCCGCGCAGCTCGTCGAGCTCGCGGCTGAGTTCGCGGTTCTGCTCGCGACGGACGTTGATGCCCTCGATGGCCTCGTCGAGCTGGGCCTGCTGTTCGTCGGCGGCGGCACGGGCCTCCTCGGCCTGCCGTTCCAGGCCCTCGATCTCGCCGCGCACCCCCGTGTCGGAGAGTGTGCCGAGTTCCTGTTCGAGCTTCTCCAGGCGCTGGCGGTACTGCGTGATCTGGCGGTCCAGGTGTTCCATGCGCGTGCGCTCGACCTGGGCGATCTCGCTGGGCTCGGCGCTGCGCCGGCCGAGGTCCTCCCACTCGCCCTGCCACTGCTGCATGGCCTGCTCGGCCTCGGCCAGCTGGGCGGCGGCCTGTTCCTGTCCGCCCTCGGCCTGCTGGTGTTCGGGTTCGAGCGTGGCGATCTGGCCGGCGAACTCCTCCAGCTTGCCCTCGTCCTGGGCGATGTGTTCGCGCGCCTGCGCCAGCGCCTGCTCGGCCTGGCCGAGTTCGCGTTCCTGGCGGAAGCGCATCTCGCGGTTGTGCTGGATGGACTGCTCCACGCGCGAGATGTCGCCGCCGATCTTGTAGTAGCGGCCCTGCACCTCGTTGAAGGCCTCGTTGGCCTCCACGTGCAGCTCGCGGTCCTTCTCCAGCGAGGCCTCGAGGTTGCGGATCTCGGCCACGATCTGTTCCAGGCGGGTCTCCTGCTCGCGCAGTTCGCGTTCGCGGGCCTCGACGTCGCCGGTGAGCGACTGCTGGCGCAGGGCCAGCAGCTCGGCCTTCGCACGGCGTTCCTCGCCCTTGAGCTCCTTGAAGCGCTCGGCGGTGCGGGCCTGGCGATGCAGGTGGTTGAGCTGTTTCTCGATCTCCTCGCGCAGGTCGTTGAGCCGGTCGAGGTTTTCGCGGGTATGGCGGATGCGGTTCTCGGTCTCGCGGCGGCGCTCCTTGTACCTGGAGATGCCGGCGGCCTCCTCGATGTAGACGCGCAGCTCCTCGGGCTTGGCCTCGATGAAGCGCGAGATCATGCCCTGCTCGATGATGGCGTAGCTGCGCGGGCCGAGGCCGGTGCCGAGGAAGATGTCGGTGATGTCGCGACGGCGGCAGCGCGCACCGTTGAGGAAGTACTGCGACTGGCCGTCGCGCGAGACCTGGCGCTTGACGGCGATCTCGCTGTACTGCGCGTATTCGCCGCCGAGCGTGCCGTCGCTGTTGTCGAAGACCAGCTCGATGAAGGCCTGCCCCACCGGCTTGCGCGAGGACGAGCCGCTGAAGATGACGTCGTCCATGGAATCGCCGCGCAGGTGCTTGGCCGAGGTCTCGCCCATCACCCAGCGCACCGCGTCGATGGTGTTCGACTTGCCGCAACCGTTGGGGCCGACGATGCCGACGAGGTTGCTGGTGAGCTCGATGGTGGTGGGATCGACAAAGGACTTGAAGCCCGCGAGCTTGATCTTCTTGAGGCGCATGCAGCGAATTACCCGATGATTATTGTGATCGCGATGGTTCTGTGCGTGTTCAGGCCCCTGCCGGGGATGCCGGACCGGAACCGTCCGGGCCAACGCCTGTCATCCTGTGGGGCTTATCGCCCCAAAGCCGGGCCCGCGTCAACCTCGTGCGTCGCCCGGAATTCCCCGACCTGCCGGCCCCGGCCGGTGGTATAATGGCGGCCTTTCGTTAAGCCGCTGATTTGTCAGCCCTATTCTTCTGGAGTCCGTATGTCCACGCAGCCGAGCAAGACGCTGGAGACCTTCGACAACCCACAGCCGGAGCGGGATTATACCATCCGAATCCGCGTCCCCGAATTCACCTGCCTGTGCCCGAAGACCGGCCAGCCGGATTTCGCCATCCTGCACCTCGACTACGTGCCGGATCAGCGCTGTGTGGAACTCAAGTCGCTGAAGCTCTACGTCTGGTCCTTCCGCGACGAGGGCGCCTTCCACGAGGCCGTGACCAACCGCATCCTGGACGACCTGGTGGCGGCCACTGCGCCCCGCTTCATGCGCCTGACCGCCGAGTTCAACGTGCGCGGCGGCGTGTACACCACGGTGGTGGCCGAGCACCGCGACCCGAACTGGCAGCCGCCCCAGCCCGTCCAGCTGCCCTGAGCGGCCACCTTGCGCGGCCATCCCGAACTACCAGCCGCGATGTGGGCATGACGGACACGAGCCCTCTCTACGTCGGCATCGACTTCGGCACCTCGGGTTGCCGGCTCATCGGCATCACCGCCGACGGCCGCGTGGCTCTGCAGGCCAGCCAGCCGCTGCCGCCCCCCGACAGCAACGGGGCCGGCGTGGAGCAGCCCGCCGGCCTCTGGTGGGAGGCGCTCAGCGCCCTGCTGAGCGAGCTGCCGGCCGCCCAGCGGGGACGGATCGCGGCCATCGCCATCGACGGCACCTCCGGCACGGTCCTGGTCACCGACGCCGCCGGCTGCCCCCAGGCCCCCGCCCTGATGTACAACGACGGCCGGGCGCAGGCGGAGGCCGCGCGCATCGCCCCGCTCGTCCCCGCCGCCAGCGGCGCCCACGGCCCCACCAGCTCCCTGGCCAAGCTGCTCTGGCTGTGCGCACAACGGCCCTGTCCGCCCGACGGCCACGCCCTGCACCAGGCCGACTGGCTGGCCAACCGCCTGGCGGGACGCCTCGGCATCTCGGACGAGAACAACGCCCTCAAGCTCGGCTACGATCCCATGGCCCGGCGCTGGCCGGACTGGCTGGCCGCGACCGGGCTGGATACCCGCCTGCTGCCCGAGGTCCTGCCGCCCGGCACGCCCATCGGCCCGCTCGACCCGGTGGTGGCCCACCGCCTCGGCCTGCCGGCCCAGGCCCGCGTCGTCACCGGGACCACCGACAGCATCGCCGCCTTTCTCGCCACCGGCGCGGATCGCATCGGCGATGCGGCGAGTTCGCTCGGCAGCACCCTGGCGCTGAAGGTGCTGTCCGACACCCCGGTGTTCGATCGCGATACCGGGGTCTACAGTCACCGCCTGTGGGACCGCTGGCTGGCCGGCGGCGCCTCCAACAGCGGTGGCGCGGTGCTGGAGCACTACTTCACCCGCCAGCGGCTGGACGAACTCACGCCGCTGATGGACCCCGGCCAGCCCACCGGGCTCGACTACTATCCGCTGGTGCGCCCCGGCGAGCGCTTCCCCGTGAGCGACCCCACGCTCGCCCCGCGCCTGGAGCCGCGCCCCGCCGAGGACCACCGCTTCCTGCAGGGGCTGCTCGAGGGCATTGCCCGCATCGAAGAACGCGGCTATCGCCGGCTCGAGGCCCTGGGTGCCCCCTGGCCCGGCCGCGTCTTCAGCGTGGGGGGCGGGGCCGCCAATCCCGTGTTCATCCGCATCCGCGCGGGGCTGCTGGCCTGCGAGATGGCTCGCCCCGTGCACACCGAGGCCGCCTACGGCGCCGCCCTGCTCGCGCGCCGCGGCAGCCTTGCCAACCCAGAGGAGGACTGAATGCTCAAGGATCTCATCGCCGGCATGGGCTTTGCCCGTCGCGGCTTCGGTCTCATCACCCTGCCGGGCATCCGCCGCTTCGTGGCGATCCCGCTCGCGATCAACATCCTGCTGTTCGGCCTGGGCATCTGGTATCTGGCCGGTGAGTTCGAGGCCTTCATGGACCGGATGCTGCCCGACTGGCTGGACTGGGCGCGCTGGATCCTCTGGCCGCTGTTCGCCCTCACCCTGTCGATCGCGGTGTTCTATACCTTCACCGTGGTGGCCAACCTCATCTCCGCCCCCTTCAACGCCCTGCTCGCCGAAAAGCTGGAGCAGAAACTCACCGGCCAGCCGCTGGACGGGGAGTTCAATCTCGGGGCCCTGATGAAGACGGTGAAGGACGCCATCGTCAGCGAACTGCGCAAGACCGCGTATCTGATCGTGTGGCTGATCCCGCTGCTGATCCTGTTCCTGATCCCGGGGCTCAACCTGCTGGCGCCGTTTGCCTGGGCGGCCTTCGGCGCCTGGATGCTCGCCATCGAGTACGCCGACTACCCCATGGGCAATCACGGCATGCTGTTCCCGGACGAGCGTCGCCTGCTTTCACAGGAGCGCGGCCTGGCCTTCGGCTTTGGCGGCAGCGTGCTGCTCATGACCATGATCCCGGTGCTCAACTTCCTGGCCATGCCGGTGGGCGTGGCGGGCGCCACCGCGATGTGGGTGGACCGGCTGCAGGCCACGCAGGCGCGGCTGGCGAAGGGCTAGCGGCGCTCGATCCCGATCACGTTCGGCACCGGCCACAGCGAGGGCCCGCCCTCGCCGACGGCGTAGCCGCTGCCCAGGCTGCCGACGAACTCCTGCACGAAGTCGCCGCTCTCCACGTAGAGCTGCGCCTGCACCCCACCCTCGGTGTACATGGCCCGCTCGATCCCCAGCGGCAGGGCCCGCAATTCCTCGATGAGCACGTACATGCTGTAGGGGGCGCGCACGTGCACGAACAGCACGCGCCCCTGCGCATCGGTTGCGATCAGCGCCGTGCTCCAGCGCCGTTCGTTCTCCGCCCACACGTTGCGCCCCGTGCAGGACACCATGCGGATGCTCTGCACCAGCGTGGCGTATTGCTCGCGCAGGGCCTCGAAGTCGTCGCACTCGCGATCGATGAGCCGTACCGGCGGCAGGCCGGGCACGCGTGGATCGAAGGCCAGTACCGTCTTGTCACTGGAGAGCCGCGGATTGTTCACGTGGCCGGGGGCGCGCATGAGGGAGACACTGGAGAGGAAGTCGGCCTGGAACATGCTGGCGTTGATGGCCGCGACCAGGCCGGCCTGCTGGGCCCAGCCCCGCGCCGTGTAGGGCCGGCGCGCCTCGGTGGCCGAGGCCGCCAGCAGGCGGAAACGGAAGTGCGCGGGATCGATGCGCAGGACATGGGCGATGCCCGTTCGCTCGTCCAGCGGATGCGGCATCTCGAAACGGCCGAATTCCAGCCCGGGCTCCAGCCGCTGCCAGAGGTCATCCGCCTGCAGGATCGCAGGCAGCGCCAGGCACAACAGGCCCAGGAGCAACAACCCCGCGACGACACTGCGTGAACTGCCCCCGTGACGCATCATCCCCTCTAGCCCCGGTACAGGAAGTCCTCCAGCCGTTCGACGCCCTCGCGCAGCCGGTCCAGGTTGGTGGTGTAGGCGAAGCGCACATGCTCGGCGGCGCGGTGACGGCCGAAATCCAGCCCGGGCGTCGCCGCCACACCGGCCTCCTGCAGCATGCGGTTGCAGAGTGCGAAGCTGTCGTGATCCAGCGCCCGGCTGTTGGCATACAGGTAGAACGCGCCCTGCGGCGTCACCGGGATCTCGAAGCCCAGTCGCCGCAGCTTGGGCAACAGGAAGTCGCGCCGCTCGCGGAAGGCCTGCCGGCGCTGCTCCAGGATCTCGATGGTCGCGGGGGCGAAGGCCGCGAGCGCGGCATACTGCGCCGGGGTGGAGGCGGCGAGAAAGAGGTTCTGCGCCAGCTTGTCGAACTCGCGCTCGTAGCCCTCGGGCACCACCACCCAGCCCAGACGCCAGCCGGTCATGCCGAAGTACTTGGAGAAGCTGTTGATGACGAATACCCGGTCGGAGACCGACAGCGCCGTGGGGGACTCCGTCTCGTAGACCAGGCCGTGATAGATCTCGTCGACGATCAGCTGGCCGCCCTGCGCCGCCACGAGTTCCGCCATGGCGCGCAGCTCGCGGGCCGGTACCAGCGTGCCGGTGGGATTGGCCGGCGAGGCGATCAGTGCAGCGGTGGTGCGCCCCGTCCAGTGCTTGCGCAGGGCCTGTGCCGTGAGCTGGTACTGGGTATCGGCATCCACCGGGATGTACCCCGCCTCGCCCTCCACCAGGCGCACGAAGTGGCGGTTGCAGGGATAGCCCGGATCGGCCATCAGCACCTGCGCGCCCGGGTTCACCAGCACGGCCAGCACCAGCTGCAGGGCGCCGGAGGCACCGGGCGTGACGATGATGCGCGACGGCGAGACGTTCACACCGTAACGCGAGGCATAGAAGCCCGCGATGGCCTCGCGCAACTCGGGCAGGCCGGCGGCCGGCGTGTAGTGGGTGCGGCCCTCGGCCAGGGCGCGCTGGCCGGCCTCGATGATGGGTGCGGGGGTGGGAAAGTCCGGCTCGCCGATCTCCATGTGCACGATGTCGCGCCCCTCCGCCTCCAGGGCACGGGCGCGCGCCAGGATGTCCATGACGTGAAAGGGCTGGATATCCGCCATGCGGCGGGCGATACGCGGCTTGCCGTTCATGACCCGCATGGTAGCATGCCCCCATGCGTATCCTGTCCCTCCTGATCGGCCTTTTGTTCGCCCCGTCACTGTTCGCCGAGGGCCTGCCGCGGCATGCCCCCGTACCCGGTGGCGTGGCCGTCGTCGAGTTCCGGGCACCGGCAGATGCCGCCCCCACCGCCTGGTATGGCGAGCGTCCCGTCCTGGTGCTGCCGGGAGACGGGGGGCACGTGGCCGTGGTCGGGTTGCCGCTGGATGCCGCCGTCGGCACCCACGAACTCACCATCGCCTGGGCCGACAACCGCAGCACCATCCCCTTCGAGGTAAGCGCGAAGGAATACGCCACCCAGCACCTCACCATCAAGGACCGGAGCAAGGTGGACCTCAGCCAGGCCGACCTCGAACGTCACTGGCGCGAGCAGGCCGTGGTGCGCGACCTGCTGCGCACCCGCAGCGACGCCCTGCCCGCCCTGGATTTCCTGCAGCCGGTGGAAGGCCCCTACGCCAACACCTACGGCAAGCGGCGCATCATCAACGGCCAGCCGCGCAACCCGCACCGCGGCATGGACATCCCGGCGGCCGAAGGCACGCCCATCCGCGCGCCGGCCGACGGCGTGGTGATGCACAGCGGGGATTTCTTCTTCTCGGGGAACGTGCTGTATCTGGATCACGGCCAGGGCGTCATCACCCTGTATGCACACCTGGCACGCATCGACGTGGCGCCGGGCCAGCGCGTGGCGCGCGGCGAGGTGATCGGCACGGTGGGTGCCACCGGGCGCGTCACCGGCCCGCACCTGCACTGGAGCGTGTACCTCAACCGCAACGCTGTGAACCCCGAGCTGTTCCTGCCCGAGACCACCGCCGCGCCCTAGGCGCGACGATCCGGACTACTTCTTCTTGCTGCGCTTGATGTGACGCATCATGCGGTCGCGCTTGTACTGCTGGCGCGGGGTGAGCGTGTTGCGGCGCCCGGCATAGGGGTTCTCGCCGGTCTTGAATTCGATGCGGATGGGCGTGCCCACGAGCTTGAGGCGCGTGCGGAAGAAGTTCACCAGGTAACGCTTGTAGGCGCCCGGCACCCGCTCTGTCTGGTTGCCATGGATGACGACGATGGGCGGGTTGTGCCCGCCCTGGTGGGCGTAACGCAGCTTGATGCGTCGCCCGTGCACCAGCGGCGGCTGGTGCTGGATCACGGCCTGCTCCAGCAGGTCGGTGAGCTTCGAGGTGGAGACGTCCAGCATGGACGAGTCGTAGGCCCGCTGCACCGCCGCGTAGAGCTCGCCCACCCCGGTGCCGTGCAGGGCCGAGACGAAGAAGCGCTCGGCGAAGTCGAGGAACGGCAGCTTGATCTCGATCTCGTGGCGCACCTTGTCGCGCTGCTCGGGCGTGAGCCCGTCCCACTTGTTGATCGCCACCACGATGGCCTTGCCAGCCTCCATCACGTGGCCGACCAGGGTCGCGTCCTGCTCGGTGATGCCCTCGCGCGCATCCAGCACCAAGATGCTGACGTGACAGGCCTCGATGGCCTGCAGTGTCTTGATCACGCTGAACTTCTCGATGGCCTCGCTAACCCGTGCACGACGCCGCACGCCGGCGGTGTCGATCAGGGTATAGGCCTGGCCATCGCGCTCGAAGGGGATCTCGACGCTGTCGCGCGTGGTGCCCGGCTGGTCGAAGGCCACCACCCGCTCCTCGCCCATGATGCGGTTGATGAGCGTGGACTTGCCGACGTTGGGACGGCCGACGAAGGCGATGCGGATGCCCTTCGCCTCCTCTTCCTCCGGACTGGCCCCGGGGGCCTCCGGGAAGGGCTCCATCACCCGGTCGACCAGGGCGTTGATGCCCCGCCCATGTGCCGCGGCAATGGCGATCGGCTCGCCCATGCCCAGGCTGTAGAAGTCCATGGATGCGGCCTCGGCATCGATGCCGTCGGTCTTGTTCACCACCAGGTACAGCGGCTTGCCGGTGACGCGCAGCTCGCGGACGATGGCCTGGTCGGCCGCGGTCACGCCGGCACGCCCGTCCACCAGGAACAGCAGCACGTCGGCCTCGGCGATGGCCTGGCGGGTCTGCACGGCCATGTACTCGTCGATGCCCTCGGACTCACCGCTCAGGCCCCCGGTGTCCACCACCACGAAGGGACGTCCGCCGACGCGGCCGATGCCGTACTTGCGGTCGCGGGTGAGCCCCGGGAAATCGGCCACCAGCGCGTCGCGGCTCTTGGTGAGTCGGTTGAAGAGGGTCGATTTGCCCACGTTGGGGCGGCCGACCAGGGCGATGACGGGATTCATGATGCGGATTCTACTGAGACGATCAGGGACTAAAGGCGCGAACCATAGTCGAAAACGGTCCTTAAAGATACAAAAAAGCCCCGGTGGGCGTCACCGGGGCCTTTTTATGACCTGCAGGCTGCGGTCCGGTTCACTGGCCGGGCATGGCCCCGCCCTGCATCAGCGCCATCGGATTGAGCGGGCGGCCGTTCATCAACAGGCTGCCCTGCTCCAGGGTGAGACGCGTGCGGTACACCCCGTCGGCCAGCGACAGATACCCCTGCGAGGCAAGCACCCCGAGCTGCGCCTCGGTCTGCATGGCGGCATCCTCGTCGATCTCCTCGCGCAGCAAGGAACCGCCCTCGGCGAGCTCGCCCTGGCGCGCACCGGCCAGCCGGGTGCGCAGGGCACCCTCCAGGGCCTTGCGCATCATGGGCTCGTCGATGGCGAGATCGGCCTCGAGCTCGAGCTCGGCGAGCAGCGCCATGGGTACGGCCGCGTACTCGGGGTCGATGACCGGCAGACCCACGCGGGCCTTGCCCTTCATCGCGCCGTCCGCCGTGGCCAGGTACAACGTGGGGATGCGCAGCTCGGCCTGGGACAGCATGGCCGGCAGGATCTCCATCATCGGGCCCATGAGCAGGGCCGCCTGGGCCTGCGGATCGGCCAGCGGATCGAGGTCGCTCAGCAGGTCTTCCTGGGCCTTCGCCAGGGCGGCCACCGAGGGGGCATGGAGGTTGTTGAGCTGCAGGATCAGGCGCCCCGGACCGGCAGTGCCGGCCACCGATTCCGCCTTCTCGAAGGAGACGGCCATCTCGGTATCCAGGCGGTCGCCGCGCTCGCCGGCGCGCGCCCGCAGGCGCAGGTCCTCGACCACCGTCATGTCGGCCATGCCGCCGGCACGCAGGTACTTGAGGCTGATGCCGTAGCTGCCGACCATGAAGTCGCCGTTGCGGGCCGGCTCGGCATCCAGGCGCAGGCGCAGGTCGTCCAGGCGCAGGCCATTGCCCTGCGGGTCCTGCATGCTGGCCTCGGGCAGCTGGGCCTGTACCGTGACCTGCCGGTCGGCCGCCCGGTAATCGGCGCGCAGCCACACCGGCCGGTTGCTGCCGAGCATGGCCGTCAGCATCTCTTCGAGGCCCCACTGCGAGGCGGCGTCGCCGTTGAGGGCGACGCGGGTACGGCCACTGGCCAGGGTCATGGACTGACCGCCCGCGGCCTCCCCCATGCCCAGGCGGCTGTCGATCATGGCCAGCAGCAGGGCGGGATCGTCGTTCAGCAGCCCCGGCAGGTGGACCGGACCGTGGCGCAGCTCGTGCGTGATACGCAGCCGCACCGGCAGCTGGGCATGCTGCACCAGGGTCTCGGCCCGGCTGGTGAGCCAGCCGCGATCATAGCGGCTGGTCTCCACCCGCATCATGGGCGCGCTCTGGCGGTTGAGTTCGGCCACGGTGGCCTCGAAACGCGCCTGGGCCTGCATGCCGAACCAGAATGGCAGGGCCAGCATGGCGATGAGCGCCAGCCCCAGGAGGCCCAGCAGGAAATAAACGGCAATCCGTCCGGTCTTGGACATCGGTGTTCCCCCTAACAGCCCTGTAGGATCGCGTCCCCGCTGGCGCGTGGTACGCATTCTATTGTGTTGTTATTCCGAACGCCCACCCGTCGTCAGGGCGCTCAATTGCCCGCCCAGACCATAGGCATAGAGCACGCCCTCCGCCACCAGCGGCGGCACACGCAGGCCGCTGCCGTCCACGCGCAGGCGTGCGACGAACTCCCCGTCGGTCTGACGCAGGAAGTGCAGATAGCCTTCGTAATCGCCCACCACCACGGTGTCGCCGAAGCTGGCCGGGGCCGTGACAGCACGCAGGCGCAGTTTTTCCTGCCGCCACATGGGTGCCCCGCTCTCGCGCTCCAGCGCCCAGACCGCACCCACCTCGTCACTGACATAGACATGACGCGCGTCGGCGGCCAGACCCGCGTAGGAGCTGAGGTCGCGGCTCCAGAGGACCCGTCCGTCGCGCAGGTTCAGGGCCGCCACGCGTCCCTGGTAGCTGGCCGCGTACAGGGTCTCGCCGACCAGCACCAGGTCGCCGTCGAGGTCCACCATGCGGTCGAGCTCGGATTGGCCGCTGGGTGCGGCGATGGTGGTCTCCCACAGGGTGCTGCCCCGCTCCAGCGAGAAGGCCGCGAGCTTGCCGTTGTCGAAGCCGGCGATGACCGCACCATAGGCCATCAGCGGGCGCCCGGCGCCGCGCAGGGACAGGGCCGGCGTGGTGCGGCCGGCCTGCCAGAGGGTCTCGCCGCTGCCGGCCGAGAGCGCGTGCAGTCGGCCGTCGTTGGTCCGCGCGACCACGATATCGAGATCGATGGCCGACAGCGCGAGCACCTCGCTGCTGACGCGCTCGCGCCAGAGCTCCTGGCCCGAGCTGCGGCGCAGGCCGATCACCTCGCCACGGCCACTGCCGACCACCACCACGTCATCGCCGACACTGACGCCACCAGTGAGCGGCGTCCCGAGGCTGACCGACCAGCGCTCCCGGCCGCTCTCGGCCTCGTGGGCGGCCACGCCGCCCTTCGCATCAGCCACGTACAACACGCCGTCGTGCAGGGCCGGTCGCAGGGCGATGTAGTCGTCGCCGCTGCCGGCGGTCACGTTGCGGCTCCACTGACGCTCGACGTTGAGCCGGGTCTCGATATCGGTGAGTTCGGCCGGCGGTTCGGTGTTGTCCACCTCGAACATGCCGCAACCCCCGAGCAGAAGCGCGGCCGACAGCAACAGGGCGATACGCATCACGAGGCGGCAGCCTCTGCGGCATCGGCGCGACCGAGATCGTCACGCTTGAGCTGCAGGTATTCCGACCGGCTGCCCGCACTCGACAGGGCGCGATCGTAGGCGCGGCGCGCGGCGTCCAGGTCGCCCTGGGCACGGTAGGCGTCACCGCGCAGCTCGTCCACCAGGCCCGCGTAGGACTCGGGCAGTTCGGCCTCGAGCAGTTCCAGCACCTCGCTGGCACGGCCCTGGGCCATGATAACGCTCGCCAGACGCAGGCGGGCCAGCTCGGCGACCTCCGGCAGGCGCGCCGATTCCAGCGCCCAGCGCAGCTGGGCCTCGGCATCCTCCAGACGACCCGCCTCGACCAGACCGGCGGCCGCTTCCAGTGCCGCCAGTGCGGCATAGGGTGTGCGGGCGTAATCGGAGCGGAGCATCTCGGCCCCGGCCATCAGGGTGTCGACATCCCCTCCCTGCACGCGCATCTCGGCATACAGGGCCGAGGCCGCCTGGGCCTGCTCGACCTGGTAGTCCTGCCAGAAGCGCCAGCCAAACAGCGCAGCGGCACCCAGCACGATGCCGGCGACCACGGCCGCACCGTTTTCCTTCCACCACTGTTTGAGCGCCTCGAGCTGCTCGTCGTCGTTGTTGTAATCCGCCACCTGTAACTCCTCAAAAAGAATAACGTGCCCGGTTCAGGCGCCTTGTGGCGCAAAGCACTGGGCCTTCAGGAATGCCTCCAGCTGGTCCTGCGAGAAACGGCGCTGGTCACCCTCCTCACGCAGGAACTTGACGCCGATCTCGCCGGCCGCCACCTCGTCCTCGCCGAGGATCAGGGCCAGTTCGGCGTTTGAGCGGTCGGCACGCTTCATCTGCGCCTTGAAACTGCCGCCACCGCAGTTCTGCACCAGTCGCAGCCCCGGCAGGGCCGTGCGCAGACGTTCGGCGAGCAGCAGACCCTCGTGTTCGGCCCGCTCGCCGAAGGTCACGAGATACACATGCGGTCCCGGCGCCTTCGGCAGCCGCCCCTGCTCCTCGAGCAGGGCCAGCAGCCGCTCCAGCCCCATGGCGAAGCCGGCTGCGGTGGTCGCCCGCCCGCCGAGCTGCTCGACCAGGCCATCGTAGCGCCCACCGGCACAGATCGTGCCCTGGGCGCCCAGCGATTCGGTGATCCATTCGAACACCGTGCGACTGTAGTAGTCCAGTCCGCGCACCAGGCAGGGATTGACCCGGTACGCGATGCCGGCCGCATCCAGCCGCGCCTTGAGGCCCTCGAAATGGGCCAGCGACTCGGCATCCAGGTGATCCAGGAGCTGCGGCGCGCCGGCGATCACCGCCTTCATCGCGGGATTCTTGCTGTCCAGCACGCGCAGCGGGTTGGTCTCGAGACGGCGGCGCGAGTCCTCGTCCAGCACGGCCTCGTGCCCGCGCAGGTACGCGACCAGCCGCTCGCGGTAGGCGACACGCGCCTCGAGGCTGCCCAGCGAATTGATCTCCAGGCGCACGTCGTCGATGCCCAGCCGACGCCACAAGCGCGCGGTGAGGATGATGAGCTCCGCGTCGATGTCAGGCCCCTCGATGCCGAAGGTCTCCACGCCGATCTGGTGGAACTGCCGGTAACGCCCCTTCTGCGGACGTTCGTGGCGGAACATCGGCCCCATGTACCACAGACGCTGCTGCTGGTTGTGCAGCAGGCCGTGCTGGATGCCGGCACGCACGCAGCTCGCCGTCCCCTCTGGACGCAGGGTCAGGCTGTCGCCGTTGCGGTCCTCGAAGGTGTACATCTCCTTCTCGACGATGTCGGTCACCTCGCCGATGGACCGGGCGAAGAGCTCGGTCATCTCGACGACGGGCATACGGATCTCCTGATAGCCATAGCCGGCCAGCAGGTCGCGTACGGTGGATTCGAGATACTGCCAGGCAGGGGTCTGTTCCGGCAGGATGTCGTGCATCCCGCGGATGGACTGTATCGTTTTTGACATTACCGGCTAGGACTTGAGGGGGGTTGAGCTATTCCAAATCGTCCGACGGGCGCGCGAGATCGAATCTCGCGGTGTTGTTGCGCCGGACGCGTGTCAGGTGGTCATAGTACTCGCCATTGATGCTGACTTCCACGCCGGGGGCATAACCCAGCATGATGCGAAACGGCGCCGTTCCGCGCAGGTTGCGCTCCGCCCCGGCGGTGAATAGGCCGTAGAGCAGCTGCTCGCCATTGGCGTCATAGACCTCCGCCCAGGATTCCTCGCTGAAGCCGAGGTGCAGCCGATCCTCACCGGCGGCATCCCGCCCGTCGTTGCGCTCACCCGATACCGGCAGGGCGTCCTCGGGCAGGCTCGCCACGGAAACGGGTTCGGGTGCTGCGGCCGAGGGCACCGGGGACAGCCCGGCGGGCTCCGGCTCTGCCGCCGCGGCCTGCACGGACCCGGCCGGCGTCTCGTCCAGCGCCGCAACTGCGGGCTGGTCTGACGGCGCGACCGTCACCGGACGTGCGTCGATCACCTCGTCGGCCAGCCGGAGGCTGTCGTCCGGCGCCTCTGCCACGATCTCCCTCACCGGCTGCTCGGCGTTATCGCCCATCCACCAGGCCGCCAGCAGCAGCACCATCAGGGTCGCGACCCCGCCGGACACCCAGTGCATGCCGCGAAAGCCGGGCTCGATGGCTGCCGTCGGCGTGGCCGGCGTCCACTCGGGGACAGGCCCCAGCAGGTGCTCGACGGATTCGAGCAACGGGGCCGCATCCAGGCCCAGGTGCTTGGCATAGGAGCGGATGTAGCCGCGCAGGTAGGTCGTGGTCTCGGGAAGGGCCGTGTAGTCGTCGCGTTCCAGGGCATCGATGACACGGTGCGGCAGGTGCAGGTCGGTGGCGACCTCTGCCTGGCTCAGCCCCTTCGCCTCGCGGGCCGTGCGCAGGACATGGCCGGGGCCGGGACCGGCCTGGTGATGTGTTTCCGGTGTCGGGTGGATCTCAGTTGACTCGTCCATGCCGTTCCATCTCCAGAAGCTCAGCGGTCTCTCTGGATTCCGGGAAGAAGTTCTTCAGCTTGAGCGCGCAGTTGGTAGCCGCCGAGCGGTTGCCGAGCTGCCGCTCCGCCTGCACGCATAGCCAGAGGATCCGCGGGTGGTAAGCACGGGCGTCTGTCGCGCCCTCCAGGATTTCGGCCCGTGCCGCATCGTAGCGCTGCACGTAGGCACGGGTCTGCAGATAGTGCTTGTTGTCGAAGGTAAGCCCCGCCATCTCGAACAGCGCGGGCAGGTACTCGGGGTTTTTCGCCAGGGCCTTGCGCAGGTAGTCCTCGGCCTTTTCCCGGTCGGGCTTTTGCAGGGCGCAGACCCCGGCGTTGGTATAGGCCACTTCCGGGTTGCGATACAGCGGATTCTCCGCGGCGCCCATGAATTCGCGCTCGGCCGCCGCCAGCTCGCCCTGGCCGCAGAGGAAGCGCCCGTAGTTGTTGCGTGCCTCGGCATAGTCCGGATCGAGACGGGTCGCCCGGCGATAATGGCTGCGGGCCTTGTCCGTGTTGCCCAGGCGCTCCTGCAGAATCGCATAGGCGTTGTGCGCCTCGGCGGAATCCGGGTCCTGCTCCACCGCCTTGGCGAGCTTGTCGTCGGCCTGCTGGAGGTTGCCCTTCTGCAGATAGGTGATACCGAGCTGGGTGTTGAAGCGGGCGGCCTCCTTGAGGCGGGCGTCCTCGCCATAGCCACCGGTGCTGGCGCAGCCGGCCAGGGCCAGGAGCGTGACGGATACCAGCATCAGCAGTCGGATCAACGGGATACTCCCTGTTCTATACGCGCGAAATGCAGTTCGCGGCGGCTGCGATCCGCGACCTTGCCGGCCAGCTGGCCGCAGGCCGCGTCGATGTCGTCGCCGCGGGTCTTGCGGGTGATCGTATTGAGCCCCGCTGCCTGGAGCATATCACGAAAGCGCTGGATGGCCTGTGGACTGGATCGCTTGTAGCGGGTCTCGGGAAAAGGATTGAAGGGAATCAGGTTCACCTTCGACGGCAGGTCCTTGAGCAGGCGGATCAGCTGTCGGGCATGCTCGGGCTGGTCGTTGACGCCCTCGAGCATGACGTATTCGATGGTGACGCGCATGCGATGGCTCTGCGCATCGAGATAACGCCGGCAGGCGGCCATCAGCTCCGCGATCGGGTACTTGCGGTTGAGCGGCACCAGTTCGTTGCGCAGCTCGTCGTTGGGGGCATGCAGCGAGACGGCCAGCGCCACGTCGAGCACGTCGCGCAGGCGATCCATGGCCGGCACCACGCCCGAGGTGGAGAGTGTCACGCGCCGCTTGGAGAGCCCGTAGCCCAGGTCGTCGAGCATGAGCTTCATCGCCGAGACGGCGTTGTCGAAATTGAGCAGGGGCTCGCCCATGCCCATCATCACCACGTTGGTGACGATGCGGCTCTTGCCGATCTCCGGCTGCAGCTGCTGGCGCGCCACCCACAGCTGGCCGATGATCTCGGCCACCGACAGGTTGCGGTTGAAGCCCTGACGGGCGGTGGAGCAGAAGGTGCAGTCCAGCGCACAGCCCACCTGGGAGGAGACACACAGTGTGCCGCGGTCGCGTTCGGGAATGAACACGGTCTCGATGCACTGCCCGTCGTCCAGGCGCAGCAGCCACTTGTGGGTGCCGTCCTCGGAATGCTGGTCCATGACCACTTCGGGGGCGCGGATCTCGGCGATGTCCATCAGGCGCTGGCGCAGGGCCTTGCTGATGTTGGTCATGGCCTCGAAGTCGTGCACCCCGTTCTGGTGAATCCACTGCAGCATCTGGCGTGCGCGGAAGGGTTTTTCGCCCAGCTCGACGAAAAACGCCTCCATCGCCTCGCGATCGAGGCCCAGCAGGTTCACTTTCTGTACGGTGGTCATGGCGGTCATCGTGTCCTTCAGACGCGGGATGCGGACACTGGTTCCACACCCCGTCTGACGTGTGTCTACGGCCGGGCCTTAACGGGTGCGCGGGCAGATCTCGTCGTCGCCGAAGAAGTAGGCGATCTCGATCTTGGCGTTTTCCAGGCTGTCGGAACCGTGCACGGCGTTCTCGTCGATGGTCTCGGCGAAGTCGGCGCGGATGGTGCCGGGGGCGGCATCCTTGGGGTTGGTGGCGCCCATGATCTCGCGGTTCTTCGCCACGGCATCCTCGCCTTCCAGCACCTGGATCATCACCGGGCCGGAGGTCATGAAGGAGACCAGGTCGTTGAAGAACGGACGTTCCTTGTGCACGGCGTAGAAGCCCTCGGCGTCGGCCTTGCTCAGGTGCTTCATCTTGGCGGCGACGATCTTGAGGCCGGCGTCCTCGAAGCGGGTGTAGATCTTGCCGATCACGTTCTTGCCAACGGCATCGGGCTTGATGATGGAAATGGTGCGTTCAACGGCCATGGGTAAAACTCCAGGTTTCAGGATTTCCAAATAACACGAACCCGCGCCGTAGAACGCGGGTTCGTCCAAGAATTCATGTGGTTATAGTGTACTGCGCCACTTATCCACAGACAATAAAGGTCTTTCCGCCCCGGGGACGCTACTCGCGCTCCTCGATCCAGGCCATCTGGATGGCCTCGAGGATGCGCTCGCCCGAGTGGTTCGGGTCGTCGTCGAACTCCTCCAGCGCCATCACCCAGTTGCGCAGGTCCACGAAGTTCACGTGGGTGGGGTCCACCTCCGGGTGGGCCTCGTCGAGCTGGATGGCGATTTCCAGGGTATCCGTCCACTTGAGACTCATCGCGGCGCTCCTGTCAGTGCTTCTCGGAAACCATGTTGATGGTGTACTTCGGGATCTCGACCACGAGGTCGGCGTCCGCGACGATGGCCTGGCAACTCAGGCGCGAGTCCGGGTCCAGGCCCCAGGCCTTGTCCAGCAGATCGTCCTCGTCGTCGGTGGCCTCGTTGAGCGATTCCGCGCCCTCGCGCACATAGACGTGACAGGTGGTGCAGGCACAGGATTTCTCGCAGGCGTGCTCGATCTCGATCCCGTTCTTCAGCGCCGCATCGCAGATGCTGGTGCCGGCCTCGGCCTCGATGACCGCGCCGTCGGGACAGATTTCCTCGTGCGGCAAAAAGATGATCTGCGGCATAGTCCTATCCGTATCCTTTGAGGGTTACTCGAATTCTTCCAGCTTGTGTCCGGCCATGGCCTGCTGGATGCTCTGGTTCATGCGGCGCGCGACGAAGGCCTCGCTGGCCTTCTCCACCCGGCCGATGGCGGCCTTGATGGCGTCGCTGTCCTCGCCCGCACGGGTCACCACCAGCGCCTCGCGGGCCGCGAGGATGGCCGCGCGCTCCGCCTCGTCGAGCAGGCGCTCGCCGTCGGCGGCCAGCGCGGCGTCCAGCGCCTCGATCACGCGATCGGCCTCCACCTGCTGCTCGCGCAGGCGGCGGGCCTCCATGTCTTCCTTCGCGTGCGAGAAGGAATCGGTGAGCATGGTCTCGATCTCGTTGTCGGTGAGCCCGTAGGAGGGCTTGACCTCCACCGAGGCGCGCACCTGGCTGGTGGTCTCCTCCGCGGTCACGCTCAGCAGACCGTCGGCATCCACCTGGAAGGTGACGCGGATGCGGGCCGCGCCCGCCACCATGGCGGGAAAGCCTCGCAGGGCGAAACGCGCCAGCGAGCGGCAATGTTCCACGGTCTCGCGCTCGCCCTGCACCACGTGGACGGACATCGCCGTCTGGCCGTCCTTGAAGGTGGTGAAGTCCTGCGCGCGGGCCACCGGGATGGTGGTGTTGCGCGGGATGATCTTCTCCACCAGGCCGCCCATGGTCTCCAGCCCCAGCGACAGCGGGATCACGTCCAGCAGCAGCATCTCCTCCTCGGGCTTGTTGCCGGCGAGGATGTCCGCCTGCAGGGCGGCGCCGATGGCTACCACCTTGTCCGGATCGATGTCCACCAGCGGCTCGCGGCCGAAGAAGGCACCCACCTGCTCGCGCACGGTCGGCACGCGGGTGGAACCGCCGACCATCACCACGTTGTCGATCTCGTCCTTGCTCACCCCCGCATCCCGCAGGGCGCGGCGGCAGGCGGACAGGGTCTTCTTCACCAGCGGCGCGACCAGGGCATCGAAGGTCTCGCGGGTCAATTCACCTTCCCAGTGGCTGCCGTCCACGCGTTCAACGCGCACGGTGGTACGCGCGGCATCGGTGAGCGCCTCCTTGGCCTCGCAGGCCGCGCGCATCAGGCGGCGCATCTGGCGGTGGTCGTCCACCTCGCCGATGCCGGACTGCTCCAGGATCCACTCGGCCACGGCCTGGTCGAAGTCGTCGCCGCCCAGGGCGCTGTCGCCGCCGGTGGCCAGCACCTCGAACACGCCCTTGTTCAGGCGCAGGATGGAGATGTCGAAGGTGCCACCGCCCAGGTCGTAGACGGCGATCACGCCCTCCCCGCCCTGGTCCAACCCGTAGGCGACCGCGGCGGCGGTGGGCTCGTTGAGCAGACGGAACACGTTGAGGCCGGCGAGCTTCGCGGCATCCTTGGTGGCCTGGCGCTGGGCGTCGTCGAAATAGGCCGGCACCGTGATGACCACGCCGGCGAGCTCGTCACCCAGGGAGGCCTCGGCACGCGCACGCAGGGCCTTGAGGATCTCGGCGGAGACCTCGATGGGCGTCACCTCGCCACCGGCGGTCTTCAGTCGCGGGACGGCGGAGTCGGTCGCGGCGAATTCGTAGGGGACGTGACCGGCCACGGTCCGGAGATCGGCCTGGCCGCGCCCCATCAGGCGCTTGACCGAGGCGATGGTATTCAGCGGATCGACGGCGGCCGCCTCGCGGGCCGCATGACCCACCACGGGCTCGTCAGCGGCCCGGTAGCGCACGACGGAGGGCAGGATGTGCCGGCCGTCGGCGTCGGCCAGCGTTTCCGCCACGCCGCTGCGCACGGTCGCCACCAGCGAGTTGGTGGTGCCCAGGTCGATGCCCGCCGCGAGACGATGCTCGTGCGGCGCGGTGGACATACCCGGTTCGGAGATCTGCAAGAGTGCCATAGTATCCTGTCGGGTCGTGGTGTCAGGTCAGCTCGTCTTCGAGCTCGGCCTCGAGGCGCTCCACCTCTTCGCGCAAGCGCCGGAAAAATTTCATCTTCAGCACGGCCTCTTTCGCCGCCGCCAGGTCGCCTGCGGCATGGGTGCGTTTGAACTCGGCGGTCAGCGCGCGATCCAGCGCCTGGATGCGGTCACCGACCGTATCCAGCGCCGCCATCGGGTCCGCCGCCTCGCGCACCTCGCCCAGGGCCTCGCGCAGCTCCATCTGCTCCATCAGGAACTCGGGGTCGGACGAGGTCTCGGTCTCGTCGTTGAAGCTCACGCCCTCGAGCTCGAGCAGATAGCGGGCGCGACGCATCGGGTCCTTCAGCGTCTGGTAGGCCTCGTTCACCCAGGAGGCACCCTGCACCGAGAGGCGCCGCTGCTGGTCGTCCGCCGTGGCGAAGCGGTCCGGATGCAGCTGGGCCTGCAGGGCGCGAAAGCGCTCGGCGATCACCGCGGTATCCACCTCGAAGCCCACCGGCAGGCCGAAGAGCGCGAAGTGGTTCTGCGAGAAGTCGATGTTCATTGCCAATGGCGTCGCCTGTTCACGTCGATCAGACGTTGAAGCTCTCACCACAGCCGCAACGGTCCTTCTCGTTGGGGTTGTTGAACTTGAAGCCCTCGTTCAACCCTTCCTTGGTGTAGTCGAGCTCCGTGCCGTCGAGATAGACGAGGCTCTTCGCGTCGATGATCACCTTCACGCCATTGTCCTCGAACACGGTGTCACCCTCGCCCACCTCGTCGGCGAACTCGATGACATAGGCCATGCCGGAGCACCCGGTGGTCTTCACACCGAGACGCAGACCGACACCCTTGCCCCGCTTCTCGAGGAAGCTCCTGACACGATCGGCGGCCTTGTTGCTGAGCGTAATGGACATAGTCATCTCGCCTCAGGCGGACTGCTTTTCTTCCGCAGCACCACCCTGTTTGCTCTTGAAGTCGTTGATGGCGGCCTTGATGGCATCCTCGGCCAGCACCGAAC